>QMLW01000035.1 GCA_003646935.1 Deltaproteobacteria bacterium | reverse complement strand
GGTCTGTCGGATGGGAGATGTAGCGAGGTTTCCGGTGGCACATTCCATTCACTGGCCCAGCAAGTGCTGCGACAGGAGGCTCACCGAATTTGCTTCACGTCCTCATTTACCATTATGGATAGATCGGACATGGAGGAGGCAGCGCATGCCCTTATCCCCGAGGTGAATGGCGGCAAGAGTTCTATCCGAATGCCGAAGAGCAGTACCATTTCGACGATTCTGAGCAAGGCTGCTAATATGGAGAGGGGCGTGGCCGAGATCATGGAAGAGGAATATCCTCAATTCCTGCCCGTTATGCCTCGGATAGAACGATTGCATGCAATATACAGGGAGTATAAAAGGAAAAATAACCTCATGGACTATAACGATCTCATCGTGTTTTTAAGGCTTCTGTTGCGGGATGATGAGGAAATCAGGACGAAGCTGAGCAAGAGATACCGGTACATCATGGTCGATGAATATCAGGACACCAATATGATCCAGGCCGATATCGTGCGCTATCTCGGCTCTCTTCATAAAAACGTGATGGTTGTGGGCGACGATTCCCAATCGATCTATTCCTTTAGGGGGGCGAACTTCAGGAATATGTTTGAGTTTCCGGTTCACTTTCCTGAGACCAAGATCATAAAGCTTGAGGAGAACTACCGATCGACCCAACCCATCCTTACGATGACGAACGCTCTCATGAATCAGGCCAAGCAGAAGTACACCAAGTGCCTCTATACCAAGAGAGAGGGCAGCGAGATGCCACTTGCCGTCAATGCGGGAACCGAACGTGATCAGGCGGTGTATGTGTGCAGGGCTATAGAGGCCTTGATGGATGAGGGAAGAAAGCTGAGGGACATCGCGGTCCTATTTCGGGCAGGCTACCATTCCTTTGAGCTGGAGCTTGAACTCGCGCGCCGCAACATACCCTTTGCCAAATATGGAGGATTCAAATTTATCGAGTCCGCTCACATCAAGGATCTCTTGGCTCACCTTAGGGTAATCACTAACAGGGCGGATATCCTCAGTTGGGGCAGGCTGTTGCGGTTGCTTAAAAATATTGGGCCGGGAAAGAGCCAGGCAATAATTGATTGGATGAAGAGCGAAACGGTACCACCATCGAGGGTGAATGAATGGCCGGGCAGCGGCAAGGATAAGGAAGGACTGGATGCATTGGCAATGCTTATGAATGCCCTTTCCGCACCAAGGCTTATGCCTGAGCGAGCCGTAGAGCTTGCACTCGATTACTATGGGCCGTTTTTACGGGAGAGATTTGATGACTACCCCAGGAGGCAACAGGAGCTCGAGCAGTTAATCACCATGGCAGCGAGGTATAAGAGGCTGAGGGCTTTTTTAGATGACCTATCACTTGAACCGCCTGCAAGCCCGGTAGATGTGCGGCCCTTGGATAGAGCAGATTACCTCACGCTGTCCACCATTCATTCGGCTAAAGGCCTTGAATGGGCAGTAGTGTTTATCATATGGCTCGTAGATGGGCGATTTCCTCCTGCCAAATCATTTGCCCATGGGGAAAGCCTTGAGGAAGAACTCAGGTTGCTCTATGTGGCAGCTACGCGTGCAAAGGATAAGCTCATCTTGGCCTACCCAGGACAGGAATTCCTGCGGTATACGGGAGGATTAAAGGGCAATTATCAACGGGGGCCCTCAACGTTTCTAAGCGCTTTACCACCCGATGTAATGGAGCACCAATCATTCCTACCTTCTTTCACCTCCCCTAATGACGAGCTCTTAGGGGCGAGGCTTATAGATCGATCCGCGGGATCAACCGGTGGGGGATCTACGGGGCTCAAGCCTGGTGATAAGGTGAACCATCCAGCCTTTGGTATGGGGGTGATTGCCAGATTTGAGGGCGACGATAAGGTGGAGGTAATCTTCAGGGATAAGGGAATTAAGTTGCTCCACCTTGGCTATACAAGTTTAGAGAAGATTTAACCTTTGAAACTTGATACTGGAAACTTGAAAATTGAAGTTTATAATTATCTTGTGTTCTAAGGATATATTGCACACCAAATCTTTCTTAGGCAGTATAGATTTCACACCTATATAATCCAGTTTCCAGTTTCAAGTTTCCAGTATCAATAGAATGGATATCCCAAATTTACATCCCTGGAATGTCACATATGAGGAGGCAGTAAGGATCCAAGAGCGCCTGAAAGACAAGGTTTTTTTAAGAAAGATTAATAAGGAAATCAAATATATCGTTGGCTTGGATGCCTCCTATGCAAAAGGCTCCCGTACGGTATGGGCAGGAGCTGTGCTGCTCGATTTCCCCTCCTTGGAGAAAAGGGAGGAACAATGGTCTCATCGGGAGGTCTCCTTTCCCTATATCCCCGGCCTCTTAAGCTTCAGGGAAATTCCAGCCCTGCTAGAAGTACTTCGCAGGATGTCTTTTGAACCAGGCCTCATATTCTGTGATGGGCAGGGCATCGCACACCCGAGAGGAATGGGATTAGCTGCCCACCTTGGAGTCCTCGTGGGTAAGCCCACGATTGGATGCGCCAAGTCCAAGCTCGTTGGCGAATTCGATCCCGTGGATGAGGTAAAGGGAGCCTACACCTATCTCAGGTATCGGGATAGGGTTGTAGGAGCAGTTGTGCGGACGAGGTCTAAGGTACGGCCTGTCTTCGTTTCCCCAGGATATCACGTGTCCATAGATGACTGTGTTCGACTTGTACTCGAGACATGCACGAAGTATAGAATACCCGAGCCTACCAGGCAGGCCAATATCTTAGTGAATTCTGTCCGGCGCAGATATAGTTAATGCGCACGGGAAGGGCGCTTTGGACGGATGAGTTTTCTATCGGGGTTCATTGCAATCATAGGACCGCCTAATAGCGGTAAATCCACCCTCCTCAATAGCCTGATCGGTAGCAAGATCACCATTACCTCGCCCAAGCCACAAACCACCAGGAACCGTATCGTGGGCATTTGCCACGGAGACGATCATCAGATGGTATTCATAGATACCCCAGGCATTCATCAAACAAGATCACTGCTCCATAAGAGCATGGTGAGCTCGGCAAAGGCGAGCCTCAAGGAGGTCGATATCATACTCCTCGTAGCCGAGCCGATGCACGTTACCCATGATAACGAGATGTTGGAGCTGTTTGCTCTTCTTGAAAAGACGGATAAACCCACCCTCTTGGCCATAAACAAGATCGATCTGGTAAAAAAGGAAAACCTGCTTCCCCTCATTGAATCGTATAGCAAGCTTCACTCTTTTGATGCCATCATACCCATATCAGCGCTTTATGGCGGTGGGCTGGATGCCTTGCGAGAGGAGTTGGTGAAGCGCCTATCTCCAGGTCCGCAATTCTTTCCCCCCGATATGCTCACCGATAAATCCGAGGATTTTCTCATTGCCGAGATTATACGGGAGAAGATCTATCATGAAACAAGGCAAGAGCTTCCCTATTCCTCAGGGGTAGTGGTAGAGGCATTGGACGAGGACGCGAAGAGGAACCTGCTCACGGTCAGAGCCGTTATCTATGTGGAGAAGCAATCGCAGAAGGGCATTATCATAGGGAAACACGGATCGATGATACAGAGGATCGGCAGAAAAGCGAGGATGGAGCTAGAGCGGGTTTTTTCCATTAAGGTGTACCTGGAGCTTTTCGTCAAAGTGGAGAAAGACTGGAGCAGCGACTCGAGATCATTACGGAGGCTGGGATACTAACGAAAAACCAACTGCTAAAGAGCAGTTGGTTTTTCGTTAGGAGAAAAGAGCTTTTTAAATATTCTAGTCTGCAATATTCTTGCCAAACTATAGGAATTTCCACATAGGAACTAATATACTGAAATGACGGTACATTTCCCTTTCTATCCTGCGATATCCTCACGGCCCTCTCTGTACTTGTTACTATTTTGTAATAAATATCGTGCTGCAAAAAGGATTGATAGTGTGTAATATATGGAAATTACATATAAAGATGTTGTTACAATTGTAGGATACTTATTTGCGCATGCCATATTTCTTCATCTTATAGTGCATCACTCGGCGGCTGATGCCGAGCATTTCGGCTGCCCTGGACTGCACGTTATTGGAGACCTTGAGGGCCCTCAGGATAAGTTGTCCCTCTATCTGATCCAGGGCCTCATTCAACCGCAGGTTGCGCGGCACGATTTTATCGAGCTCTATTTTTTTCGCCTCTTTTTTCACGAGATAATCGGGGAGATCGTTTAGGGTAATGGTTGTACCGGAACTCATGACAAGGGCACTTTCAACAATATTTTCAAGTTCCCTGATATTGCCAGGCCAGGAATGGGTGTATAAGGCCTTCCAGGTCTCGGGAGACAACTCTATATCATGTTTGTTCGACGGCCGGTATTTCTCGATAAAGTGCGCCACCAGCAAGGGGATATCCTCGATTCTCTCCTTCAGGGGCGGTACCTCTATTTGAACTACATTGAGGCGATAGAAGAGGTCCTCCCTGAATATGCCCTTATCCACATCTTCCTTTAGCTTGCGGTTGGATGCTGCCACTATCCTGACGTCCACCTTGATAGTCCTCGTCCCTCCAACCCTCTCGAATTCCATTTCCTGCAGCACCCTCAGAAGCTTCACCTGTAACGCGGCCGACATCTCGCCCACCTCATCGAGAAAGAGAGTTCCTCCGTCGGCCAGCTCAAACCGCCCCTTTTTCATGGTAACGGCTCCGGTAAAGGCCCCCCTCTCATGACCGAACAGTTCGCTCTCCAACAGGGTCTCCGTTAACGCACCGCAATTTATCGAGATAAAGGGCATGTTCTTCCTGGGGCTGTTGAAGTGAATTGCCTTGGCAATGAGCTCTTTGCCGGTGCCTGATGGGCCCGTGATCATGATTGAGGCCTTGGATTGGGCGACTTTTTCTATCATATCATATATCTTGGTCATCTTCTTGCTCTTGCCAATGATATTCCCATATCGGTAACGATCCGAAAGGGCCTCATTGAGACGGCGATTTTCCTTCTTCAGCCTATACAGTTCCAAGGCCTTTTTTACCGTTTGTTTTAATTCCTCATTCCTGAATGGCTTGGTAATGTAATCATAGGCCTGCTTTTTCATCGCCTCCACTGCCATCTCTATGGTGCCGTAGGCAGTCATGATGATAACCGGCAGCTCGGAGTCGATTTTCTTAACTTCATCCAAGAGCTCGATACCGTCCATTTTGGGCATTTTCATATCGGTGATCACTAGATCAAAATCGGTCTCTTTGATGAGCCGAAGGGCATTCAAGGAATTGTCCTCGGTGATTACCTCATAGCCCTCGGGAGCGAGAAGGGCCTCGAGGATTACGAGGTAGTTCTTCTCATCATCGACTATTAAGATAGTGTCCATATCCTTTCACGTGGGCATGTAGGTGTCTTTGCGTGTTCGGTTAAAATTGGTAGTCCGGTAATCCATCGAGCATCGATCCACCCCCGTCTTGCCTTCGTGGCAATGCAACAAAAACCCTTGTGCCGACTCCTTGCTCGCTCTCGATCCAGACCGTTCCTTTATGTATTTCGATTATTTTTCTCACGATAGACAGGCCAAGGCCGCTCCCCTTGTCCTTGGTGGTAAAGAAGGGATTGAATATCTTGCTCAGGTTTTCGGGGCTTATTCCCGATCCCGTATCGATGATTTCAATCCGGTAGAGCGCTCCCTCCTCCTTAATATCAACGCTCACCTGCCCACCATCCCCTATGGACTGGATGGCATTGATAAAGATGTTGAGAAATGCCCTGTAGAGCTGCTCGGGGTCTGCCTCAATCGTAAAGGACTTGGATTTGAGGGTACCGTTCTTGATCTCAATACCACGCTTATCTAACTCGGATTTAAGAAACGCGAGGTTTCGTTGTATAATCTCCTCAAGGCGACAATCCCGGAAATGGGGCTCTTGGGGCCTGGCAAAATCGAGGAATTCGGTTACCACCTCATTCAGGCGCCCCGACTCCTCAACGATAATATTGGATAGCTTTGCTTGGACCTCGTCGGACGATGATTTCTCCGAGAGCAATTCAGCGGTACTCCTTATTATGCCAAGGGGATTCTTTATCTCATGGGAAACGCTGGCTACCATCTGGCCGAGAGCAGCCAGGCGTTCCGCATGGTGCAGTTGGTCCTCCAATACCCTCTGCTCCAGCGCCCTCTTTCTGAGGGTAATCTCAGCTTTTCTTACCACCAGCAGGAGGGCCAGGAAGATGAGAAACATAATGGTCAAGGAAACGCCGAAGATGAGGTACCTGAACTTAACGATAGATTCATATTCCTCGGTAAGGTCTTGGACCAACTCAAAGACGCCCAATATCCCGATATAGGAATAGGGTGGTTCGGCCTTGAATGGGATAAACGTCCTGAGCTTCTTTTCCGTTGCAAAATCCATAAACCACGTTCCAAAAAATGCCGGTTCACGGGATAGCAACCCAGAGCTATGCTTTCCTTCCAAGGCAGCCCTGTATCCCATACCTCCTCTACCTGTTAACCCGACCATGCTCTTATCCGTGCTATAGGCAATTTGCCCTTTTTCGGTGTCGTATATATTGACCCTTTCTATATTGAAGGAGTGAATAGTGGTCCTCACTATCTTATCCATCAAGTTAGCCTGCTGCTTTTCTCTCAGGCTTATGGGCTTCCCATATATTTGCGTAATGGGAAGAGTAAAATAATGAAATACTTGATGATTTAGATTTTTCGCTATAAGGATAGCATCATTTTCATAGACCTTCATCAAGACCGTTGTAGCCCGTTGGGAGATAACCATCGTGAGTATGAAGGTCGATACGATAAGGATTACAAAACTCGTGTAGGCGAAAAATTTGACGAGCCTGAACCGAGTCGTATCAGATCGTCTGTGTTCTGCGTGTTGTTCCATATCATTGAAGCATTACCTCCGCAAGATACGTGCTGATAGCCTGGTCGTACTGCCAGGTGAGGTTGAAGACCTTCTTGGCCAATTCGAAGCGAGTCCTTAGGGTAGTTGCTCCAGTTTCGGCGATCTCCTTTAATACCTTGGGGTAATCCGATGGATCGACGACCACGGTCACATGCCTGAAGTTCTTTGCCGCAGACCTCAGCATTGAGGGGCCACCTATATCGATATTTTCCATTGCCTCATCAAGGGTACAGTCCGCCTTGGCAACCGTTTTTTCAAATTGGTACAGGTTAACGACCACCAGGCCTATGTCTTTTATGCCGTGTGTCTTCATCATTTGGATATCCAGGTGATTGTCTCTCCTGGCCAACAATCCACCGTGTACTTTTGGGTGGAGCGTTTTTACTCGACCATCCATCATCTCCGGAAATCCGGTATAATCGGATATGTCCATGACCTTTACTCCGCCATCCCGTATTGCCTTGGCGGTGCCTCCTGTTGACAGAATTTCTATCCCTTCTTTTTCCAAAGACCTTGCGAACTCCACCACCCCGCTCTTGTCAGTGACGCTTATTAAAGCTGTCGATATCCTGTCCATGCGGCCTCCTCCTGTTCCTTGATGTTAGCGGCTCACCCAGCACGTGCAGACAGCAGAATTACCTGAAAGCGTAAAAGGAGCATCAGGTTTTGTCAAGCTAAATAAGGCCTTGCCTTTTTGGCATTGCGGTGCCATGGTGGGCCAGCAGGTGATACGAAGAGCCCGATCATGCAGGGCACAGATCAGACAGATCACGCATTGGCTCATGCCATCTTTGAGCGGGAGGCATTTATGACAAGGGTATATCTCGTGAGGCACGGGCAGACGGAATGGAATAGGGAATTACGGTTCAGGGGAAGGGCAGACATTGCGCTTAACGAAAACGGGCATAAGCAGGCGCGTGCGATCGCTCATGCACTGAAGGATAAGGGCATCACCGCGATCTACACTAGTCCACTAATGCGTTCCATTGAGACCGCTCGACCAACGGCGGCAGTTTCCAACACCGAAATAACAACGGTTCAGGGGCTCATCGATATCAACTATGGTGAATGGGAGGGTTTAGCATACGACGAGGTGAGACAACGATACGCTGAGCTCTACCGCCAATGGGAGGAACGGCCGGATTTGGTGACATTCCCCAAGGGGGAAAGCCTCGATGAGGTGAGGAGCAGAGCCTTTTCCGCATTTACGGAGATCGTGGGAGAGAACAGGGGTAAATCGATTCTCATTATTCCCCATAGGGTTATCAACAAGGTTCTGCTGTGCGCACTCCTGGGGCTCAGCACCTCGAAATTCTGGAGTATTCGACAGGATACTGGCTGCATCAATGGGATCGAATATTCGAATTGCCGATTTGTGCTCGTTACTATGAACGATACATGTCATCTAAGAGGGATGAGCACGGAGGTGGATCACGTGGATTTTTAATGTGCCGTTCATGGCCGCCCTAGGAGAGCGAACGCAGATATCCTGCTCCTCGAATCCTTGTTGACATCCTCGAAGATGCGTATGCTTGCTAGGGATAAGCTATGAATGGGGACTCCGGTTTTGGCCTTGACAAAGGTGCTCCTAGTTGTTAGCTAAACACATGATGGATTCCGAAGTGGGCAGTAGTTACGGGGTTTGTATGGCGGGAAATGCCTATGTACGTGCTACCATAATGGGATCTATAATTCCTCTTTTCGTTGCTTTTTTTCATGGAGAACGATAAATGATACTGAGGAGGGGATGAGATGAGGAGCAAGACCATGATGATAGGGCCCGTCATTGTTCTTGTGCTATTCGTATCGAGCATTGCCTTTGCCGGAACCCATCTTATTGAGCTCAATGCAAGTCAGTCCACTATAGAAGGCGGATATGATCATAAGATGCCCGTAGAGTACGGCTTTCTAACGGCTGGGATCGGGGCACTCTACAGTGAGGATGACTACAAGATAGCAAACGCCAAGTTTACCCTGGGAGACGGCATATCCTCAGCTGGATTAAGGTTTAATTTGGGATTCAAGGGTGTTTTGGGAAACGTGGAGGAAGACGGCAGAGAGGCTGATTTGATGGCTGTTGGCTTCCTTTTCTCGGGATCATTTACCATTCCTGAGACGATTATGCCCCTGCCTGTGGATTTATCGCTGACCCTCACAATGGCACCAGAACCCCTCTGTTTTGTGGACTCGGATCGGTATATGGATTTCAGGGTTAGCTTCGATTTCAGGATTGTCAAGAACGCCGCAATTATCCTCGGCTATCGACACATCGAGACTCGTCTTGAGCAGGATCAAGAAAACTGGGAGACAGAAGACGGCACGCTGTTTATCGGTTACCAGCTGAAATTTTAATGCTGCAGGTAACCGTTTCATTAATATTCCCGTCACGTCCCTTCCAACTCATCACAAACTACCCCCCATAAGCGCTAACATACGCGATGAGTAGCATTTTTTTAATATCGAATATAGAACAAGGAATAATGAATGCCGAAGGAAGGCAGGGCATTTGATATTGAGGATCGTTTGATAGATTTTGCCGTACGGATTATCCGGCTTGCCGAGTCTTTACCAAAAAACAAAGTGGGGAACCACATTGCAGGACAACTCATTCGTTGCGGCACCTCACCTGCTCCCAATTACGGGGAAGCTAAAAGTGCTGAATCTCGATCTGATTTTGTACACAAGATGAAGGTGTGTCTTAAGGAGTTGCGAGAAACAAGGGTATGGTTGCTTATGAT
>QMLW01000034.1 GCA_003646935.1 Deltaproteobacteria bacterium | reverse complement strand
GTCATTCCGGCGAACCCCGGATCGGTGTCCGGGGCAGGCGCCGGAATCCAGGCTTCTGGATGCCGGATCAAAGCCTGCACTGGACTTGATTCAGTGTCCGGCATGACGAAATGTCAAAAGTATTAAGAGACTATTAATGTAAGGCTAGAGAGTCCTGCCAATGTAAAGCGCTAAATCCACGAGTCGGTTGGCATAGCCGAACTCGTTGTCATACCATGCGAGCACCTTTACCATATCCTCTCCTATCGCCATGGTTGAGAGCCCATCCACGATACTCGAAGCAGTCACACCGTTGAAATCGCTCGATACCAGTGGCTCAGTGGTATAGTCCAGGATACCCTTCAAATCCCCCGTGGAGGCATCCTCAAATGCCTTGTTAACCTCCTCGGCGGAGGCAGGTTTGCCGAGCTGAACCACAAGATCGGTTAACGATACATTAGGGGTAGGCACCCTCAGGGCCATCCCGTTCATCTTACCGCTGAGTTCCGGAAGGACGAGGGAAACTGCTTTGGCTGCCCCTGTAGTGGTAATAATCATGGAGAGCGCTGCCGCCCTGGCGCGCCTGAGGTCTTTGTGGGGAAAATCCAGGAGGCTCTGATCCGTAGTGTAGGAGTGTATGGTGGTCATAAGGCCCTTTTCAATCCCAAAGGAATCGAGCAAGACCTTACACACGGGCGCCAGGCTATTGGTGGTACATGAGGCATTTGAGATGATGTGGTGATTTGCCGGATTGTACAGCTTATGATTAACGCCCACCACGAGCGTGATGTCTGGATCGGTGGCCGGGGCGGAAATGAGCACCTTCTTTGCACCTGCATCGAGATGTTTGGAGGCCTGTGTTCTATCCCTGAAAATCCCCGTAGATTCGATCACTATATCAACACCGAGGTCCTGCCAGGGTAGCTTCGCGGGATCTCTCTCCGAGAGAATCCTTATCTTCTTTCCATCAACTACAATGCTATTACCATCTATGGTGACCTCTGCCTTGATCCTGCCGTGGACAGAATCATACTTGAGCAGGTGAGCAAGGGTGTGCGGATCAGTGAGATCATTAAAGGCCAGAAATTCAACATCATCCCTGGTGTATGCTGCCCTAAACAGCATTCTTCCGATACGCCCAAATCCATTAACCCCAACCTTTATCGACATGACTTCCTCCTTCCTACTGGATACTCGATACACGAAACTTGAAACTCTACACCTTCTCGTTCCTCCTGATTGTCTTTCTCGCGTTCATCCAGTTTCAAGTTTCCAATTTCAAGTTTCAGTGGGCTTGAGCAGTTCGCTCGCCAATGATATGCTTCGGCATCCAGCATTCTTCGCGAGATCCGCAATCTGTGCAAGGCCCTGTGTCTCCCTGTTCTGGGCCACGGCGATAACCATGGGCAGATTTACGCCGGTGACAACCTCCACCGCGTCCTGTTGAAGAAAGGACAAGGCGAGGTTCGATGGTGTTCCCCCAAACATGTCGGTCAGCACGAGAACGCCCTTGCCGCTATCCAGAGATTGTATCTTCACCTCAATGAGGTCTCGCAATGTATCGCTATCCTTTGACGTGTCTATGGAGACAACATCCACGGCCTCAATAGAGCCCAGAATAAACTCTGCTGCCTCAAGCAGCTCCTGGGCCAACCGACAATGAGTGATAATGAGCAATCCGATCATAAAGATACGTTATAGCTCCTCATCCTTCTCGATGATGATCCTGTAGATCTCCTCGTTTGATTTCGCGTCCATTAAGCGCTGTCGAAAGGTGCTGTCCTTCAAAAACCTCGATATCTTGGCAAGGGCTTGCAGGTGTGCACCAGCTGAATTCTCAGGCGCTACCAAAAGGAAGAAAAGATAGGCGGGCTGATCATCGATGGAATCAAAGCCCAGCCCCTTGAGGCTTCTCCCAAAGGACACCAAAAGCCTGTCCAGCCTATGTACCTTGCCATGGGGTAAAGCGATCCCCTCGCCGATACCGGTACTTCCTAATCTCTCCCTTTCCAGCAATACTTGAAGCAGATACCCCTTATTGAGAGAAGGCTCCTGCTCGGTTATGACCCCTGAAAGCTCCTCTAACGCGCCCTTCTTATCATGGGCCTTCAGATCGGAGATAATACACTCGGGTTTTAATATCTCTGAAAGTCTCATCAAATATCCCTAACCCGGATAAACCGGCAGTGAGGAATTGCGAATCGAGGAATTGTGGAGTTGAAGATAAGCGATTCAATCTAATCTATCAACTCCTAAATCCCTGAATTCACGAATTTACTGGCCAACGGAGCTATCCCTGGTGGAAGAACTTGTGACCATTTTACGCATAATCATATTTTTAATGGACGAACAAATCCCTATTTACGTGATGTATCAATAAGGCCCAGATTACCATCCCTCCGCTTATAGATGATGTTAATCTGTTTTGACTTTGCATTGGTAAATACCAAGAAGTTCTGATTCGACAGCTCAATCTGCATTGCAGCCTCGTTGATATCCATGGGTTTAATGTCAACCCTCTCGGCCTTGATTATTCGCGGCCCGGATTCAACCAGGGATTCCTGGGCCTCAATTTCGCTTTCTTCAAAAACGTCGCCCTTGCTATGCTCTGGCTTAAATTCCTTTTTCCTGGACATGAGGCGCCTGAGCTGCTCCTCTATCTTATCCATCACCTGGTCAACGGAGGAGTACATATCGCCGGTCTGCTCTACGGCCTTCATGGTATTCCCATCACTGGATAAGGTCATGTCTGCCGTGTGCCGAAATTTCTCTACCTTAAGAACAATATGAGCGTCAACAGGGGAATCGAAATATTTCTTCAACTTGTCAATCTTCTCCTCTACGTATAACCGCAGCTCCGGTGATGGCTCCATGTGTCTAAAGGTGCATGATATCGCCATACTAACTCCTAAAAGAACATGGTTACGTAACAAAAAAAGGGCACAAAGTCAAACTGCAATCCAAATCCTGAAAACAACGAAGCTCCCCGCAGCAAGCTTCGGCGTATCGGAGCGAAATTGCGGCGTAGCCAACCCGTCTTCGCTCTAAAGAGCTTCGAAGCGGATCGCCTCGCCATTCATCCCTGCGGCAAGCGGCAGGGTATTCCGGCGCAGACGAATAAACCCCCTTAGAATTCCTCTGAGCATTCAACGAGCGTGGAAGGTAAAAACCCTTGTTATCATCCATTTCCATCGTTTTTGCCCTAGACATTCTAACGGGGCAACCTGCTAATGCCGGTCTTAGGTATGGGTATTTTTTCGCTGATTCGACGGGAGAATTCCTAGCATCTCCCTGTACTTAGCAACGGTTCTGCGTGCAATGTCAATATTGGATCGTTGTAGAATATTTGCGATCTCCTGATCGCTATAAGGTCTTGCCTTATCCTCGCTCTTCACGATCTTCTTGATCCTCTCCTTCACGCTCAGGGACGCAACCCGATCCATGCCATCCACCGATTGAATAGCACTGTTCAGGAAATATCTTAGCTCATACACTCCATAGGGGGTATACATATATTTGTTATTCATGACCCTGCTGACCGTGGATTCATGCATCTCAATATCGTCGGCCACATCCTTCAGGATCATGGGTTTCAGGTGCGAGGGTCCCGATTCAAAGAACCCCCGTTGGAATTTCACCAAGCTCTCCGCTACCTTGTAGATAGTGCGCTGTCTCTGATGAATGCTCTTGATAAGCCAAGAGGCGCTCTTTAGCCTTTCTTTAATATAGTCCTTCGTAACCTGGGAGGCCTTATCCTTCTTGGCAAAGATCTCCCTGTATAACGAGCTGATCCGTAACTTGGGAAGGCCATCGTCATTGAGCACAATGTGAAACTCATCGCCCATTCGATAAACATAGACATCCGGGATGATGTATATAGTTTCCTCATCACTATAGAAACGACCTGGCTTAGGCTCAAGGGAAGAGATAACCGACACCGCGCCTATAACCTTCTCCAATGATACACCGAGGCTTTTTGCAATCTGGTGGTACTGCTTCCTCTCCAGCTGCTTCATATGATTGATCACGATCTTCTCTGCGATACTCCCACCAAGACCACGAAAACGAAGCTGAATGAGGAGACATTCACCATTATCCCGCGCTCCTACCCCAACGGGATCGAATTCATGGATCGCATACAATACCTCTAATACCTCATCCCGTGATCTATCGGTGTACTTCATGATATTGTCTATGGATACACCTAGATACCCATCGGGGTCGATGTTGCCCACGATGTATCTGCCGATCTCCTTTTGCACATCATTCAAATCGCTCACCTGGAGCTGCCACATGAGATGGGAGAAGAGATTCGTTTTGGGCGAGACGAAATTCTCAAAGGATTGCTTATCATCGGATGCGTCACGGGGTGAGCTTATCCACGCGGTGTTATACTCTGATATGTAGGACTCCCAATCGAAATCCTCCCGTAGCGTCTCCTTTATGGTCACCTCACGAAGGGGTTCTTCCTTGTTAAGGGGCTTAGCTTCCTCCTCCTCCGAAACTCTCTCATCAGCATCCGGTGCAAGCTCCTCTAACAGCGGATTAATCTCCAACTCCTGATTCACCATCTGACAGAGCTCGAACCTTGAGAGCTGCAAGAACTTGATGGCCTGCTGAAGCTGAGGCGTCATGATTATCCGCTGGCTCAACTTCATCGACTGTTTGAGTTCAATCGCCATAGCACGCAGACGCAAACCTTATAGATTAAAACCCTCTCCCAGGTACTTAGACCTTACCACCTCGCTTGCGGTAATCCTTTCAGGTGCGCCAGACTCGATTATTTCTCCTTCATTAATAATGTATGCAAGATCACAGACATCCAAGGTTTCCCTGACATTATGGTCTGATATCAGGATCCCAAGACCCCGTTCCTTGAGCCCGGTGACAATCTGCTTGATGTCATTAATTGCCATTGGGTCAATGCCGGCAAACGGCTCATCCAACAAGATGAATTTGGGATTGGTGACCAGTGCCCGTGTAATCTCCAACCTTCTCCTCTCGCCACCCGATAGGGAATAGGCCTTTTGTTTTGCCAAGTGGCCTATGTTCAATTCTGCAAGCAACGACTGAAGAAACGGTTGCCTGTGTTCAGACGGAATATTGATAACCTCCATGATCGCCAACAGGTTCTGCTCGACGGTCAATTTCCTGAAAATCGAGGGCTCCTGCGAGAGGTAATTAATACCCTGCCGGGCCCTCTTAAACATGGGCTCACTGGTGATATCCCTTCCATCCAGGAATATCCGGCCTTCCTGAACGGGAATCAGGCCTACGATCATATAGAACGTAGTCGTTTTGCCGGCGCCATTTGGCCCGAGGAGCCCAACAACCTGGCCTATGTTTACTTCTAACTTTACCCTATTTACAACGGACCTGCTTCCGTAGATCTTAACAAGATCCTTTACCCTCAGGCAATCCCTTTCCTCGGCCCCTGTCATTGTTCCCCTTTTTCCTCCTTGGGAAATAGGGTGGCCTTGACCCTCTTCGATGCACTACCCTCAACAATGGTGCGATTCTCTTTTAAGTACATCACGATCCGGTGTCCCTCGACAACGTCCGGACCCTGCTGAACAGAGGGATTCTCCGTAAGGACTACCTTTTCCTCATCCTGATAGAATACCGCCTTCCCAGCCCTGGCTATGCCGCCATCTGAGCGCTTAATAACCACATCACTCAGGGCAATAATCTTCTCTATCCTTCCCGACTCCACGGTGGAACTGCTCGAGGGATTCTCCTTGAGGTACACGATCATCTTCCTGCAATCCACCTTCGTATCCTCAGTTCTCGCCTTTACGTTTCCCTCGAAAATGATCAGCCTCTGCTCCTGCTCAAACAGCAACGTATCCGAGTGTATGACAATGGGCTCTTCCGAGGGAATACCCATAGGAAGGGCCTTTTGCTGGGCAAGGCATTGACTATACGGCGTTGCCGCACACGTAAGCGTGACGAAAACGCTCAATGAAAAAATGGATAAAAGGACCCTCATTTATAAAACATTCCCGCCGGTAATAGTGGTAAATACGTTTCTTTTTACCATGAATCTATTGCGCTTGAGGTCGATGTAAAGGCCTTCTCCCTTCACCCTGAAGAAAGGGCCAATCACCTTTACCGGCTTTTCGGTTACCACCGATTCCTCCTTTTGCTTGTAGGTTAGCTGGGTCGTCTCGAGCTGATACCCGCTCTTAGATGTTCCCACCACCCTTCCTTTTAGAACAATTTCCTCACTTTTTCTACAATAATCGCCCTCGTTGCCCCTTATGGTATAAGAATTATCCTCTGTGGAGTCCAGTGTTAACAGCACGTCTTTGAGCGACACTATCTGTGTTGTGTCAAAGAAATGGGCCTCCTTGGCGACAAGCTCCCATCCCTGGCCACCCTCCTTATCCTGGTCGTATTGTACCTCGGACATCTTGAGGGATTCTCCCGGCACCAACGGGGTTGTTGTTGAAACCTGTGTGAGGCGTGGCCCCGTGATGATAAAGGCGGCAACGATCAGCAAGAGGACGACAATCCCTGCTATGGGCCACATAATAACGGGTATTCTTCTCATTCTCTATTTTTCAATTTCCCATTTTCATTTTGCATTGAGTCCCGCTATCCGATGGATCTCCTTGAGCATGAGGATGAGCGGTTCAACTTGATCGATGGGAAGGGAATTCGGCCCATCTGAAAGCGCTGAATTAGGATCTGGATGTATCTCCAAGAAAACACCGTCAGCACCGGCAGCTACCGCGGCCCTTGCAAGCGGGGAAACAAATTCACGCTGTCCACCTGATGACTTCCCCCTTCCTCCGGGTAGCTGAACGCCGTGGGTGGCATCAAAGACAACTGGATACCCAAAGCCCTTCATTACGAACAAAGACCGCATGTCTACCACGAGGTTGTTGTAACCAAAAGAGGTACCCCTCTCGGTCAGCAAAAGGCGATGATTCCCTGCCGAGGTGGCCTTTACGATCACGTGCTCCATGTCCCAAGGCGAGAGGAATTGCCCTTTCTTTATGTTAAGTGGCAGCTGAGTCCTGGCTGCCTCTACAATGAGATCCGTCTGACGGGATAAGAATGCGGGTATCTGAATCACATCGAGAATCTCTGCCGCCTTCTCGACTTCGCTCACCTGGTGTACATCCGACAGAATCGGCAAGCCAATAGTTTTCTTTACCTGCCCGAGGATCTCCAATCCCTCGATTATGCCTGGGCCCCTGTAGGATTCGATTGATGTCCTATTCGCCTTATCGTACGAGGCCTTGAAGATAATGGGGATGTCGAGCCTTTGTGCCAATCCCTTCAAAAATCCCGCTACATGCAAGGTTACCTCCGGGCTCTCTATCACACACGGTCCAGAGATCACAAAGAAAGAGCCGTTACCTCCCAAGATTTCGTTTCCGATCCGAATGCCTTGTGTTCTCTTCATATCCCTCACTTCATTAGCCAAACCATGTACCTCGCCCGTCAAGCCCGTTGGAATTCCCACGGTTGATCAAGATCATGGAATTTGCTATGGCTGCCGGCTTATGTCGTTCACGGGGAAAGGCGCTATTCTCCAAGCACAACTGCGTACATTGAGCATCCTACACCGAGGTGGGCTAGTGAACCAACTGGTGCTAAATTATCGAATATTATCCCTATTGTTGTCAAAGAAAATAATAAAGTCAAGAACCCCCTTATTCACCTAAGATCATTATGTTCGTAAAAACGTAGAAGGATTTTTCCTTGTAAATAGAGAACAATTTTCATATAGTGAGCCCTACTTTTTTTGGGGCTCAACTATGGCACAGCGTAAGGTTACCAAGACAATCGACGATATCAACAGGAGAATAAGGAGTGGTACGGTGGTGGTGGTTACCGCCGAGGAGATGGTGGATATCGTTAAGCAAAAGGGCCTGCACAAGGCCGCTAGAGAGATCGATGTCGTGACCACGGGAACCTTCTCCCCTATGTGCTCCTCAGGGGCCTTTCTTAATTTCGGCCAGAGCAAGCCTCCCATTCGAGCAAGTCAAGTTACCCTAAACGGGGTTCCAGCATATGCAGGGCTTGCCGCCGCGGATCTATTTATCGGCGCTACCGAGCCGGCACAGGACGATCCATTGAACAAGGTCCATCCCGGTCAGTTCAAATACGGTGGGGGACACGTTATCCAGGACCTGCTCCAAGGTAACAAGGTTGAATTCATCGCCACCTCTTACACCACCGATTGTTACCCGAGAAAGGAATTAAAAAAACAAGTACGGCTCAAGGATTTACCCTACGCTATGCTGGTGAATCCGAGGAATGCATACCAGAATTACAACTGCGCGGTGAACATGAGCGAGGATATCATCTACACCTACATGGGCGTTTTGAGGCCTCGGGCCGGCAATGCGAATTATGCAACCTCAGGCCAGTTGAGCCCCCTTTTAAACGACCCTTACTGTCTTTCCATAGGCCTAGGCACACGGATCTTCTTAGGGGGAGCCCAGGGATACATCACCTGGGCCGGGACACAGCACAAATCATCGGTCAAGAGGGAACCCAATGGAGTCCCATCCGAACCCGGTGCCACGCTCATGGTGATGGGTAACCTGAAGGAGATGTCACCGCGCTGGATCGTGGGCGTGAGCATCCTCGGGTATGGATGCTCATTGACCGTGGGAATAGGTGTGCCTATTCCGATCCTTAGCGAGGATTTGGCCAGGTATACGGGTGTTTCCGATGAAGAGATCTTTACCCAGATTATTGACTACGGCAAGGACTATCCGCATGGAAGGGCCAAGAGCCTCGGAAAGGTAAGCTATGCTTCCCTGAAAAGCGGGACGATAGAGATCAATGGCCAATCCGTCCAGACCGCCCCCATATCCTCCTATACAAGGGCCAAGGAGATCGCGGAGATCCTTAAGGAGTGGATCCAGACAGGCCAGTTCTTTCTTAGCCATCCCCAGCACCTCCTCAACGATATGTGAAAAGCCCTTTTCCGGCATTCGAAGTTTGAGCAAGGTGAGTCTATTTTGTGCTATCTTCTTTGTGGCAGCCATCTCCTCCTCCTTGTTACGTGGTTTTTGTTACGAAAACGCTTTACCTGAAGAGGTGACTGACTGCCACTCTCTAAGCCCCTAATTTGACGTCTCGGAAATTCTACAACTTATTGAAATTAAAAAGGTTATTTTGAGACTGTTCCATATTGTTTCACACATGGAATAATGGAATGGTGGAATATTGGAGTGTTGGTCAAGTTCTCACACGTTTCCTTTTCTTTGACATATACCTTTGATTTCTCTAAAGCCCGCTCAATCTGACCTGGACGAGGGTGTTGGGATCGGCATGCTTGCCTAGTTCCCGGATAAGCTCATCTTCCTGCCCAAAATTCTCAACCACCAATGATAACTGACTGAATTTATAGCGATTAAATTTTTCCTTGACAGGAGCATTATAGGATGTCCCTACGACTCGTTGAAGGTGGTTGGGAGATCCTCGCTCAGAGTCTACCTTCGATCCATTTACTGCTGATGCAGTCTGCCGGTCGCCGTTTCTCGCGTATCTCATCTCGCTGATCCAGCATGGCGTGAAACGAGACTCCGAGTTTCGGGAACCTGACCCGCCGCTTTAACTTCCGGCGCTGGAGCTGATGCCAGCGTTGTTCAGCGCGGTTAAACTGAGCAATGAG
>QMLW01000033.1 GCA_003646935.1 Deltaproteobacteria bacterium | reverse complement strand
GTATATAACCTGGCGGGGAAAACCACGATTGGTGAGCTGGCAGGTGTGCTCAAGAAATGTAATTTAGTGATCGGCATCGATAGCGCCACGATCCATATCGCCGCAGCTGTTGGTACGCCCACGGTCTCCATTTACGGGCCATCCGCCCCGGTAAACTGGGCGCCCTTGGGCGAGCAACACTTAGTCATATTCAAGGATCTGCCCTGTGTCCCCTGCAGACAGAAGGGGTGCAACCACAGCGGGGTGAGTCGGTGTCTACAGGAGTTGGAGGTCGGAGAGGTGATAGAGGTGCTGGATAAGAAGATCAGCGAGATCCTGGAGCCCACCGTGGATGATTAAGCCCCCGTATCCTTCCGCAATTCGGCGAGAACGGCAATGCTGTGCCCGGAATAGAACTTCGCGATGCGCCTTGCGAATATGCTGGCTACAGGGATACGCTTCAAGGCCCGCTTCACTGTTTCGGAATGATAGTCCTTTGCCTTTACCAGGTGAAATCCACAATCTGTAAGCAGCCTCCGCAGGCATGTGGGAGTAAAATGAAAAAAGTGGAACGGAAACTGCCACCCAATCCAATCCTCCCAATAGACGCGGGCATCCCTGCCCTCGTAGTTCGGCACCTCTACCGCAAGGATGCCGTCTCCCTCTAACCACCCTTTGACCTTTTCTAGTACATGACGTGGATTTCGTGTGTGTTCGAGCAAATGCCACATGGTAATGATATCGAATTGGTCTCCCAGCAGATCCACATCGTCTATTTGGCCGATATGTACTGTTAATCCGAGGGTTTTCGTCGCATACGTGGCTGCCCACGTTGACACATCGATACCCTGAACATCATATCCCTTACTCCGGCACAGCGCCATGAAATATCCGTTGCCGCACCCTACATCCAGAAGCCTGCCACATGCATTCTCTTTTCTGAAAAACCGAACCCTGTGTTCCAAGAGGGAAAGCCATTTCTTAAACTCCACAGAGCCGGGCTCAGCTCCCTCATCATACTGAGAGGCAAAGTAATCCCTGGTATACAGTTCTTTCAGTTCCTCCCCTGTTGGGCGAGGATCCAAGGCCCCCAACCCGCACGATGTGCATTGGTATATCCTCCACGGATCCCTTTCCATCAGGAGTTCCCGGTCCCGGGAACCACACACGATGCAACTGCTCGGTGCATTCTCCATAGTGCCGCAGTAATTCAGGTAATTCTCGTCTGGATAAGGCTCAGAGATTATAATGAACCCCACACGAGGGGTCAATAGCGTTTGCTCCATCCCCCAATACGAGTTGACACAAAACGCCGCTTCCCCTATATTCCATAGCCGTAGCCGTTGTTGCTGTATCTACGAGGTGGATATGATAAAAATCTTGGTTGGGATACCGGTGCTGGACAATATTGAGATGACCAGAGCCTGCATGCAGAGCCTCTATCAGTACACGGATTCGGATAGAATGGATCTCCATGTCTCCGTGGTGATTATCGATAACGGCTCGAAGGAGGATATTGCCGGTCTTATCAAAGGCGAGTTCGTCGAGGCGCGGTTTCCCACCTATTATGTGAGGAATCCAACGAATTTAGGGGTTGCGATTGCGTGGAATCAAATAATACGCTTTTCTCCAGACACCATAACGGACTCGTCCTTGTGCTACGACTACTACGTGATTTCAAATAACGATGTGCTGTTCGGACAGGATTGGCTCCAGCCCATGGTGGAGGTCATGGAAGGCGATGAGCTCATTGGCTGGTTAGCATCCCTGGAGAACGGCTCGCCCGTGATGGAGGAACTGCTCGAGGCGCATTCGAATACAAAGAGATACCGGGTTAATCCAAATAGGCCCTATTCCTCGGAGAACATCCTGGAGAGCGTGAAAAGGGTGTATGAGAAATGGGGCGGGCACGAGTCATTCTGCAAGCTGGTTAAGGACAGCGACCTTCCACCCTTTAGCAAGAGGATGCGATCCGCGGTGTGTTTCATGATTCGGCCTGCCATGAGCCGCCAGATCGGCCTCTTCGATGAGGATTACCCACCCGTAGGTATCGCTGAGGATCTGGAGTACTTCCTGAGGATCGAAGGAGTCATCAAACCCCCGTGGATCACCGATGACTATCCAGCAAAGGGAAAGTGGAAATACGGGCTCTGTGGCGGGAGTGTGATCCATCACAACTGGTGTATGACGAGACAAGGACCTGGTTTTGACGGTAGAAGATGGGACAAGGAAAAGGAAAAAAACTGGAAAACCAAGTTCGGTCGATCGAAAAAGTACTACACCAAGAAGTACCTGGCCTAGTCATTCCTGCCCATATGGTTACGCAGCTCCTGAACTCCCTCCTGCTACTTCATGAAATACCCTCAGCATCTCGCGGTGATTTCTCTCAATGGAGTATCGCTGGCCGGTGCTGGAGGCCTCTTTTGACATCCGTTCAAGGGTCTGCCGGGAAAAAAAGGCCTTCATTGCATCGGTGAGCTCATTGAAGTTCGGAGGATGTGAAATGACATACCCATCCTTACCATTGGTTATGATGCCCGATGCTCCATTGGCTGTGGTGGTAATTGAGGGAAGGCCGCAGGCCATCGCCTCAATGACTACCAGAGAGCACGCGTCATAGAAGGTGGGCAGCACCAGCACATCGCAGTTGGCATAGTACTCCCCAGTGTTTTTCGTGGGCCCCGTGAATATCACCGTATCTTCAAGGCCTAACCAGGCAATCCTTCTTAAAAGCGTAGGGTAGGGCGTTTCTCCCACAACCACCAGCTTGAAGCGTCCCGTACCGAATTTCTGCAACCGAGCAGCTGCCTCTATCAGAGGGGCTATCCCCTTTTTCCTCAGATCGTAGGATATGAATAGAAAGGCGATATCGCCCTCCTTTAATCCCATGGATGCTCGCAATGGGCCCCGAAGGCGCTCCCTCAGGCCGATGTTGTATCGATCTGTATCTATGCCGTTATAGATGAGCTCGATTATCCCCTTATCTATACCGTAGAACGAGGCCATGTCGTCCCGAACCATTTCCGATATCGCTATGATCCTCGGCCTCGGTTCGATCCTGAACGGGGCGGACTCTATCCAGTGTCTGGTCTTGTCCTTCGGTGAACAAGCGATGAGCACGCGTTTAAGCAGGCGCAGGAAAGAGTTGGCTTCAGAATAGACCTTCATCGAGGTGGAGAACCGGTGTACCCCACCATGGCTCTGGTATACGTTCATGAATATGGTATTTCCGAAACCCAGTACCACATCGAAGCCCTTGCCCTTGACCATGCTCCTGTGTCGAAGGGCAAACAGAAGCATCTTGACCCACGATGGTAAGAGCCTTGGAATCCTTATCCTGTGAAAAGTAGCGCCAGGTGGTTCACCGTCCCAGCTCAAACCGAATAGGTGAACCTCCCATCCTCTTTCTACGAGTTTGGAGGCAAGGGAGGAAGCAAGGAACTCCGCGCCGCCACCAAGCATGCTGAAATTCTCGATTGCCAGTGCGATCGTTTTCACTGCATAGGACCTTAGGGAGAGGGCATTGAACTGCTCTTAAGGCCTTTCTCAACCTCCCGTAGCTTTACGTATCGGACGAATACGGCATAGGCTGAGCTCAATGCGATAATGAATCCCGCAAGCCCATCGAGAAGCCCCAATCTGAGGAGGTACACTTCTATGAATTTAAGCGGTGGCCGTAAAATCAGTAGGAGCGGGCTATATCGTTTACCCTGCTCATGGAGATTTTGAGCGAGCAGGGTTGAGAACGTATCGATGGTCTGAATCTGGCCCGAGATCGTGCCCTTATACGGATAATGAAGGAGGTTGTTCGTTAACTGGCCTACCTCTCCGTTCACCTGCACCCGTTCATGCACCCGTTTTCCCACCCAGGCCCCCTTGTCTCGTTTAAAGAGCCTGAGCTGACGGTCGGGATAGAATCCGCTGTGCTTGATCCACCTCCCTTGGTAAAAGGAGATACGCGGTACGGTATAGCCCTCTTTGGGGTGTTTCTTGCCGATCTCCTCCTGTATCTCACCTCGAAGCTCATCTGGTATCTCTTCATCCGCGTCGAGGCTTACTACCCATTCTCGGGTGGCCTTGGAGAGGGCAAAATTCTTACCATCAACGAACCCGGACCATTTCCTCTGGTACACCTTATCGGTATACTCTCTGGCTATTTCAACGGTTTTGTCCTGGCTCATGGAGTCAACCACGATTATCTCATCGGCCCACTTCGAGCTCTCAAGACATCTCCGGATGTTTTCCTCCTCGTTGAAGCATATAATACAAATCGATATCGCCATGAAAACAAACCCGCACCTTGGGGTTGTGGAAATTTTCGGTGAGTATAGGTTAGTCGATAGTGGCAGTCAATTTTTTTCCATTGCATTAAAATGCGCACAAAAAGCGATGAATCTTTCATTTTTCAGCGTATCAGGGGATTTTTAGTTTGTCTAATGGAATAAAGCTGCTATAGTACTTAGGTAACTATGGAGTATATATACAAAATTAGGGATTTCTAAGAATTATTAAATGGTATTTAAGGCTAAGAGTCCTTCATCAATCAGTACAGGTAAATCGCCGGTATCATGAGGGAGTTAGATCCAGAACAGTTGCACCAGGGTATTGAGAATTTCAGAAGCACATCGATCCTCGTAATCGGCGACATTATGCTGGATCGCTTCATATGGGGAAAGGTCTCGAGGATATCACCTGAGGCACCGGTACCGGTTGTTGAGGTTGAACATGAATCCACCATGCTGGGCGGCGCCGCGAACGTCGTCAATACCCTCATTTCCCTCGGGAGTAATGTCTTGTTATGCGGGGTTGTGGGCGATGACAGGCCGGGAGAAGAGGTGCTAAGAAAATTAGAGGATATGGGCGTCGACATCGGCGGAATCGCCATTGAGAGCGCGAAGCCGACGAGCGTGAAGACGAGAATCGTAGCCCATGCACAACAGGTTGTACGGTACGATCGGGAGAAAAGGATCCCCCTAAAACCCGCAACCATAAAATATATTTTGGATTTCATCCGCGCGAAAAAGGACCACATGTCAGCAATGATACTCTCCGATTATGGCAAGGGAGTGCTCTCCCGTAAGTTGATGCATGGTATAGCGGAAGCGATCGCCGGCTCAAACATTCCGGTTGCGGTCGATCCCAATGTCAAGAATTTTTCGCTCTACAAGGATGTAACCGTGATCACGCCAAACAACACACAGGCTGGAGAAATCACGGGCATGGATATTAAGGACGAAAATGACCTGGTGAAGGCAGGCAAAAGGCTTATGAATCGCGACCGATGCAAGTCCTTGTTGATCACCCGTGGCGAGGAAGGCATGACGCTGTTCGAGGAGAATGGCGAGATCACACAGATAAAGTCCATAGCGAAAAAGGTTTATGACGTAACAGGCGCGGGAGATACGGTCATCGCGGCCTTTACCCTCGGTATTGCGAGCGGCCTTGATATGAAATCCGCTGCGTTCTTATCCAATCTGGCGGCTGGTATAGTGGTAGGCGAGGTAGGCACCTCAGCGGTAAAGATCGATGTCCTTAAAAGGGCAGTGGATTCGTACCTTTCGCGGTAAGCACAGAAAAAAGATAGAGTAACGGATAAGGATCAGTGAGCCAACCAAAGGAAACGAAAAAGGTAAAACTGATCAGCAGCCTCTTTTCCCCTGACGCTACATTGATCGATACGGGCATCAAGGAGATGGAGGAGGAGTTCGGTCCTGTTGATTGGACCAGCGATGTGCTTCTCTTTGACAGAACGAGGTACTATGAAAAAGAGATGGGCTGGCCCCTATACCGCCGATTTATCTCCTTCCTGAAGCTCATCATGCCGGAGTCAATAGCCGATATAAAGTTGATCACCAATGAGCTTGAAAAAGCGCACCTTGATAAGGATAAAAGAAAGATCAATATAGATCCCGGGTATGTAACCTTGGAAAGGCTGGTACTTGCCACGGGGAAGAATTACAGTCACAGGGTCTACTTGAAAAAGGGAATATATGCGGACCTCACCTTGATCTTCCACGATGGCACCTTTAAACCGCTCTCATGGACGTATCCCGATTATGCCGAGGAGAAGGTGATCGGCCTTTTTAACGAGCTGAGGAGTGGATACCTGCAACATCTGAGAGAAGACGTGAGCTAGATATGTTGAAAAGCATGACCGCATACGGAAGGGCTGAATCAGCGAAGTCCGACCTGGAGTATATCGTGGAAATACGCTCGGTAAATCACCGCTACCGGGAAATCGTCCTTAAGCTTCCCCAAAGCCTCCTCCCCCTTGAGGAAATGGCGAGATCATTGGTCTCGGAGAGGGTGAAGCGGGGAAGGATTGATGTCTCGATTCAACTCAAGGATAACGGAGAGAAGGGACTCATGCTTGCGTTAAATCTGCCAGTGGTAAGGGCGTATGCGGATATCTTCAATGCGCTCCGTAAAGAACTCGGCTCTAAGAAGCCCCTTGATCTAGCCCTCTTCTCTCAGATCAAAGACGCCATTATCATAAAACAATATGGAGTGGATCCCGAAAGGGCAGAGCCGGATCTAAGAGATGTGATCGGTGCTGCACTCGACTCCTGGGAGGCAATGCGAATCAATGAGGGAAAGGCGATAGAGAAGGATTTCCTGGAGCGATTGAACAAGATCAGGGGATATATCAATGCCATACGACAGAGGGCCGAGCAGGCATTAAAAGAGAACAGGGATAAGTTAATAAAAAAAATTAATAAAATGATAAAATCAATTGAAATCAATGAAGATCGGTTGATGCAAGAAATTGCATTTATGGCTGAAAAAACCGATGTTACCGAGGAATTGATCCGGATAGAAAGCCACGTAGAACAGTTTACGAATTACATGGCCCAGGATGACGTGGTGGGAAGGAGGCTGGATTTCCTGCTCCAGGAGATAAACAGAGAGGTGAACACAATCGGCTCCAAGGCAGCGGACTCCTTGATTTCGCATCTCGTTGTTGAAATTAAAGCGGAGCTGGAAAAGCTGAGGGAGCAAACTCAAAACGTAGAATAACATTTTTAGTGGGGAGTGAGCTATGGATCCAACGTTACTGAACATCGGTTTTGGAAATTTTCTCGTATCAAGAAGGGTGATAGCCATTATCTCGCCTGCTTCGGCACCGGCACGACGACTTCGTGAAGAGGCACGGGATGACAGAAGGCTCATCGACGCTACTCAGGGCAGAAAGACGAGATCGGTGATCATTACCGATAGCAACCACGTGATCCTCTCGGCTATTCAATCCGAGACGATAGCACAAAGGTTTGCCCCAGATGGTACGTTACGGACAGAGGATGTGCTGTAGGTCTCGATCCCACGAAAACATCATCACGATCAACAGGAAATGCAACAAAGTGGACAGATTTTCGTAATCACCGCGCCTTCCGGAACCGGAAAAACTACCCTCATACGCGCCGTAAGGGATAAGGTGAGCGCTATCGGATATTGCGTTTCTCACACCACCCGGAAGCCAAGGAGTGGAGAACTAAACGGTACGCACTACCACTTCGTTACCAGAAAAGAGTTCGAGCAGATGATAGATGCACACCGTTTTGTTGAATGGGCTCATGTATACGGCCATCTATATGGTACCTCTTATTCGAGTATGGAGAGCGAACTATCTTCAGGGGAGGACCTCCTGCTTGATCTTGATATCCAAGGGGCTGAAGCGATTAAGAGGCATTTCCCGGAATCCCTATCGATTTTCGTCCTTCCGCCCTCGATGGAGGTCCTCGAGCAGAGGTTGCGGGGGAGGGCAACAGACAAGGGGAAGGATGTTGATCTTCGGATGAAAAAGGCGGCAAAGGAAATCAGAAGGTGCGGGAAATACGATTTCATCGTGGTCAACGATGATCTCGTGCAGACGGTCAGGGAGATAGGGGCGATTATCCTCTGCCAAAGGGCACGCTCGTGGAGACGTTACCCGCTGATCAAGGATCTTTTTCATCTCCGAGGAGCATAGGGCTATTCATCGGTTACAGCATGCTTTGAACAGATCTATGAGCCTTATTGAATCGGCAGACGGCAATCCTTCTGTGCAGCCACCACGGTTTCGATACATATGTTCACTCATATATCAACCCAGCAGCAAAAGGGCTTGACCCAAATCATATGTGGCATTAACGCCGTCAATGAAACCCTCAAGCAAGGCAAGGGTGTCGTAGAGCTGTTCGTTGCTAAGGGCAGAACAATCGGTCGGGTGAGGGAGATCCTTGATCTTGCCAGGGCCAGAGGGATACCCATCAGGTTTAAGGACCGCGGCTATCTCGATAGACTATCACCCGACACCTCTCATCAGGGATTGGTGGCTGTGATAAGCGGCTACACATACTATCCGATGGAAGACCTCATGGCAATAGCCCTCTCTCGGAAATCCAAGGGGCTTCTCGTAGTCACTGATCATATCATGGACGCTGGAAACTTGGGCTCCCTTATACGAACGGCCGAGTTTTTCGGCGTTCACGGGCTTATCATACCCAAGGATAGATCCGCCTCCGTCACCGATATCGTCCACAAGAGGTCAGCAGGTGGAACTGCCTATCTGCCTGTGGCACGGGTCGTCAACCTGGCGCGGAGCCTGGAGCGTATGGCAGAGGAGGGTCTTTGGATAGTAGGTACCGAAGGGCAGGGCGAAACCTCTATCTACAGTTTCGACTGGGACAGGGATGTGGTCATCGTGCTGGGAAGCGAGGGGAAGGGCCTGAGCAGGGTGGTAAGAGATCGGTGCCACCATTTGGTTCGTATACCGCGGCTCGGCCATCTCGAATCCCTTAATGTATCGGTTGCCGCGGGTATCATCCTCTCAGAAATAGCAAGACAGATAGGCAACTTGACGTCTTCATAGCTCAAGATCTTCGCATTTATCCGCATTCACGGCGTTAACACCTCGTTGGTTTGAGGCTGAGCTTCGTTATTGTTCATTGAGTTCATTGAGCTGTAACACAACGAGCGCAACAAACTCAAGATACCTCCTATAGGGGAAAAACTTTAAGGGCACCGCAGGTAATCATCGCGTTTATCACCTCACAGACGGGCAGGCCGACAACATTCGTGTAGGAACCATCGATGTGTTCGATCATAAACGATCCGATCGCTTGTATTGCATAGCCGCCCGCCTTGCCAAAGGGCTCGCCTGTCTTGATATAGGCTTCGATCTCGTCCTCGCTCATCTTCTTCACCTTCACCCTCGTAGTAACCGCCTCAACGTGCACCGTCACACCACCTGGATCCACAAGGCAGAACCCCGTGATGACCTTGTGGTTTTTCCCGCTTAATGAAAGGAGCATCTCCCAGCATTGCCGAATATCCCTTGGCTTGCCGAAAACCCTGTTTTCCATCACCACAATCGTGTCCGCACCGAGTATCCACTGATGCGGGCGGATATGACTGACCGATTCCGCTTTCAGCGCCGCGATTCGACAGGCAAACTCCGAGGGCAAGAGGCTGCTGCGAGCGGCTTCCTCAACCCCGCTCTCCACGGACTCGAAGGGGATTCCTATCTGTCCAAGAAGCTCCTTTCTCCTCGGAGATCTCGAGGCGAGCACCAGGGGATTGTTTTTACCTATGGGATTGGTGTTCATACGTGCGTAAAGGGAGCCCAAACAAGCGCCGTGCGTTCTCGCTCGTCTGTTTTGCTACCTCCTCAAGCGTTAGGCCCCGTATATGGGCTACCTTTTGAGCGATATCTACATTATGGGGATGAAT
>QMLW01000032.1 GCA_003646935.1 Deltaproteobacteria bacterium | reverse complement strand
TCAGTCAATTGCTCGGACGGGAGCGCTCGAACTTCGAAGACCCGGAAAGGGTCAGGTTCAAATCCTTTGAACTGGCGAGAAAATTCCTCCAGCAATACAACCAAGAGCTGGGCTCTATCATCTGCAGGGACATCCAGCTCATCAGGTTCGGCCGCCCTTACTACATCGCCGATGAAGATGAGTATGAGAAATTTGAAGACGCAGGCGGCCATGTAGATAAGTGTCCGGATGTGGTGGGAAAGGCAGCTCGAATTGCTGTTAATCTGATTCTGAAGGAGGGTTTGGTAGAGCTACCGAAGAGATAACATCCAGATATTATCAAGGATAAAATAGTGGACTCTGAATTCGCAAGGGTCTTTGATGATATATCAATCACATAAAGGAATGTATGGCAGCTTATGTAGTTGATGTCGGCCTGATCCATGATAATAACCAGAGTCTTGACGAAAGCCTGGAGGCAATACTATCCCATCTTTAACTCAAGAAGAGGTGTGAAGCCATGATGAACGGAAAAGAGTATATAGACTCCCTCAGGGACCTGGATCTAGAGGTCTACTTTTTGGGACAGAGGATAAAAAGTCTCGTTGATGAGCCCATGTTTCAGCCCCATATCCATACCGCAGCCATGACCTATGAATTGGCGCACGATCCTGAGTATCAAGAGATCATGACAGCCACGTCTCATCTAACAGGAGAGAGAATCAACAGGTTTACCCATATCCATCAGGGCATAGATGATCTGGTCAAGAAGGTACGGATGATGAGGCTCCTTGGTCAGAAAACCGGGACGTGTTTCCAGAGATGCGTCGGCCTCGACGGCCTCAATGCGGTGTATGTTACCACCTACGACATCGATCAGAAGCACGGCACCAATTACCACGAGAGGTTCAGGAACTACCTGCTCGAGGTACAAAAAAACGACTGGATGCCTTCAGGCGCCATGACCGACGCACGGGGTGATAGGAGCCTTCGTCCCTCCAAACAGCAGCACCCCGATACTTACGTCCATATAAAAGAGAGGTCGGAGGATGGACTCATCGTCTCGGGAATGAAGGCACATATTACCGGAGCGATCAACAGCCATGAGATCATCACCATGCCCACCAGAACCATGGGTGAAGAGGATAGGGATTTTGCCCTTTCCTTTGCCATCCCCGCTGATGCGAAAGGCGTCAGCTATGTTTTCAGCAGGCAGACCAATGACACCAGACGTCTCGATGGAGTGCTCGATAGCGGAAATCCGAAATACGGGATCGTAGGCGGTGAGGCAATAATCATCTTCAAGGACGTCTTTGTCCCCTGGGAGCGGGTGTTCATGGCAGGGGAGTATGAGTTTACCAACGAACTCGTGGAGACCTTTGCCGGATACCACAGGAGTAACTACGGCGGGTGCAAGGTAGGCCTGGCCGATGTGGTAATCGGCGGATCGAACTGGATAGCCGAGGCACACGGGATTGAGAGGGCCTCTCATATCGTGGATAAATTGACGGAGATGATCGCAATGGCCGAAACCTGCTGGTCCTGCACCCTTGCGTGCTCCTATGAGGGCTATAGAACTCCATCGGGTGCGTACCACATACATCCGCTTCTGGCAAACGTGACCAAGTTGAATATTACCAGGATGGTGTATGAATGGATGAGGCTTGCGCAGGATATAGCAGGAGGCAAGATCATAACACTGCCCTCGGAGAAAGACCTTGAAAACCCCGAAACCATGGAGATTCTCACCGAGTGTTTTGCGGGAAAGGAGGGGTTCCCGCCACGGGATATCATCAAGATGTTGCGGCTGATTGAGAACATGTCCGTAGGGGCCGGCCTCCCTGAGGCTATGCACGGGGCTGGTTCTCCTGCCGCCCAGAAGATCATGATTGCAAGGAGGAGTGGTGTTGATAGAAAGATGGAGCTTGCAAAGACCGTGGCAGGGATAAACCAGGATACCTCATTCGAAAGGATCATCGGTAAGGATGAAAAGGAACACTGGGACGAGGTAAAGAAAAAGATACAAGAGAAGAGCGTTCAGATATGCTAAGCTGGTTTTATGTACTCAATAGGGCTCAGATACTGCGGAGGATGCAACCCCCAGATAGACAGGACAAGAGTAGTGAGAAGGCTGCAAGAGGGCTTACGTACTATGGGCATGGCAGTAGATATCACCACTGACAGGGAGAGAAAGGTTGACCTCCTCCTGCTTGTAAACGGGTGCATGCACGCCTGTCTTGAACAATCTTACCTGAAGGAAGGTGGTACTACACGGTTCATATCGGTAAAGGGCGAGATGGTTGACAGTCGCTATGTGAGGGAAGATCGTATTCCCGATTTCTTGATCAAGGTGATTGCCGATTTGATCGATCCCCCATCTCCATGAACATCGCCCCGCGGACGCTGAAACCTCCCTTTTTCCATCAAAGAGTAACACCTATAATACTTATAGATGGAAGCATTAGGGTAGAGGTATATCCCTGGATATGAATAGCTGTCTAAGGTGCGCGACAGATAAAGCGCTTACATCAGGCTGGGCAGAAACAGGGTAAGGGGCGGGAAAATGAGGACCAACACCAGGGCGATGATCTGCAAGCCGATAAAGGGAAACACCCCCTTGTATATCTGCCCCATGGTCACCTCGTCCGGGGCGATCCCCTTGAGGTAGAACATGGAATAGGCGAAAGGAGGCGTGAGAAATGACATCTGGAGATTAGTGCATATCACTAGCGCGAACCATAAAGGATTGAACCCGAGTTCCAGCGCTATAGGGGTGAAGATGGGAATTACGATGAACAGGATCCCGATCCAGTCTATGAACATGCCCAGCACTACAACCACCGCCAGCATGGCGAACAGCGATCCCCATTTTCCCAGAGGCAACGATACGATCACGGCACCGATGTATTTTGCCCCGCCTAGGGCCATAAACACCCCGCTAAACATCATGGCCCCCGCTGCCACGAACATCACCATAGTGGTGATCCTGAGGGTCTGAATGGCTGCATCGTAGAGAACACTCAGATTGAAGTTCTTGTAGGCGATGGCCACCAGCACCGCCCCAAAGGCGCCCACGGATGCCGCTTCGGTGGGGGAGGCTATCCCTAACAATATGGTACCCAAGACCGCGAAGATAAGGAAGAGCGGAGGAATCATGTAGATGATGAGCTCATAGATTATCCTGATCAAGGGTACGTTGCGGTCCTCTTTCGGCATCGGCGGGCCATAATTCGGCTTTACCAGGCAAAGCACATACACATACGCAAGGTAGAGTCCTGAAAGGAGTAGCCCCGGCCCGATAGCGCCGATAAAGAGCTTCGCAACGGAGAGCCCGGCTGTGGGGCCGTACAACAACAACATAACGCTCGGCGGGATGAGGATGCCCAGGGTTCCACCGGCACAGATGCTGCCGCATGCAAGGGGTATGTTGTAGTTTCGCTTGAGCATTGCCGGCAGTGCCATGAGGCCCACGGCTGTCTCAGTGGCCCCTATTATGCCCGCAGTTGCGGCGAAGATGGTGCAGAGGATAATGGTAACCAAGGCCAGGCCCCCGCGTAGGCCGCCAAGCGCAAGATAAAGCGCATTGTACAGGCGTTCTGCTGCGCCTGACTTGGTCAGGATTGATCCCATAAACACGAACAGGGGCACAGCGGGCAGAACCTCGCTCGCCATGAGACCGTATATGCGGCTGATGAACTGGTCGAACACCATGGGTGCCCATCCCCCGATTATCCCAAACAACAGACCAAGCCCGCCCAGGGCCAAATAGAGCGGGAACCCGGCTATAACCATGATCAGGACGCCGAAGAACATTACCAGTGCAAGGTGCTCTGGGCTCATAATGGTTTCCCCCTTATCGCAAACACCGCATTCCGGATGAACTCCGCGATCCCCTGCATGCCAAAGAGAACGAATGTCACCGGTATAACCGTTTTAATGGGGTACACGGGCGGCTGCCAGTAGCTGATATAGGAATGCTCCCATATCTTCCAGGAGTATGCTGCGTATTTGTACCCATGGGTGATCAGGATGTAGAAAAGCGGGAAGAAGATAATAAGGTACATAAGCGCATCGAAGACAGCCTGCGCCCTCTTCGGCCACATGTTGTAGATAATATCCACCCGCACATGGCAATTATGCAGAAGGCCATAGGCGCCCGCCAGCATAAAAAGCCCCGCATATTCCATCCATGTTAGCTCATAGGCCCACTTGGTAGGCGCCTTGAAGAAATATCTCATCAACACATCGTACACCGTGCCGCATACGAGCGGAACGATGAGCCAGCACACGATCCTCCCTGACCACTCGCTCACGGCGTCGATGAATTTCACGATCTTCCGCGAGAATTCCATGCCCTTGACCCCCATAGTCGTAGCCAAGCCGTGCCATAGCCTTAGCGAGGCACGGCTTGGCCGTTCATCCTCAAAGATAGAAGCACTCTTACTTATTCACATCCACCTCAGCATCAACGGCCTGAAGTTTCATGTACGGTGTATAGATTTTGAGGAATTCCTTCTGAGATTTCCATACCTTCTGGAACATGGGATCCGGGTGTGCATTGTATTTCTCGACAAACCTCTCGAGGATATTCTGCTGCATCTCTTTGGGGAACTTCACTATCGTGGTGCCGTAGTCTTTAAACTTTTGGACGGCCTTGCAGTCATCCACGAGCCAGCCGGTCAACTCGTGAGTAACAGCCATATCGGTAGCAGCTATCACAACCTGTTTCAGGTCATCCGGCAGGGCCTGCCACTTTTTGGGATTAATGATAAGCTCCAGAAAACCGGCGATCTGGTGAAGTCCCGGGAAGTAGCAATACTTGGCTACTTCATGAAAGCCGAGGGGAACATCGGTGACTGGGGTGCTGAACTCCGCGGCATCCAGGGTGCCTCTCTGGAGCGATGGAACGATATCGCCCGCAGGGAGCGTTACTACCGAGGCCCCTATTTCGGATAATATCTGTCCCCAGATGAGCACAGTCCTGTATTTGAGCCCCTTGAAGTCGTCAAGGCTCTGTATCATCTTGTTGGCCCAGCCTCCGCCCTCTGCCCAGAGCATACCGGCTGGGAGTACTATGACATTATCCCCATACAGCTCCTGCCAAAGTTCCTTGCCTCCACCCTCGTACATCCAAGTGAAATACCCCAGCAGGTCAAAAAAGGCAGGTGTTGCAGCGAATAGGGTGCATGCCGGGAACTTACCAATATTGTACCCTGCCCATGTATGGCCGGCATCCAGAATGCCGACACGAACGGAGTCGTAGATCTCAAAGGCTGGGACGATTTCCCCGGAAGAGTAAAGATCGATCTTCATGCGCCCGCCGCTCAATTTCTCTATGTCCTTGGCCCAGATTACCCCGGCCTTATGCTGCCAGAGTGCTTGCGGCCACGGGGTCTGCACCTTCCATACGATGGGCTCGTCGGCAGCAAGGGTTAATGCCGGCAGCACCATTATGCCCGCCATGAAAAACACAGCAAGCATTCCCGCAATTATGAAATGTCTTTTCATGTTCATTCCCTCCTTTTTTATAAGCGTTGAACCTCCGTTATCCAATTAGCGTGCTATTCGGATCACCTCCTTTCGGGTAAATTTTAGTCTGAATCCAAACTGGGCGAGACAATAGCGGTGCCATATCACAAAGCACCCTGTCTGTCAAGCAGCATATGATGGAGATGATATTTTAAATCTGATATATTATATACCAATAATTTGCCGTTATCAAGGAGAATGGTGCTATTCGTAGGGATAGTTTGGCGATTGCATTGCTTTCCTATAGACCGTCATCTCCTCTTCTGTTATGAGGTCCTTTTCCTTGTAGTACTTCCTCGCCTCCTCGAGCACCCTTTCCACTTCCTTTTCCTGATTGGAGGTAAGTGGCGTGGGCCTGTGGCTGGCGAGTATTTCATCCATGCGTTCTCTGGCGTATTCGAGACAGGTCTTCTTACCCGTGCTCATCCATTCGGGATAGGTTAACCGGTCTGCTGCCTTCGGCAAGAATTGCTCGAGTTTCCACCATTTCCTGGTGTGGGCCTTGTCCAGGAAGTGCCCTGGGATCGGGCCAACCTCATGGATGAGATCCACTGCCAATGTTTCATCATCGACCGCAATGCCCTCCATGAAGCGTCCTACCATGCCGGCTGAATCATCATCCAGAATGGCCTGAATCGGGTGATGGGTAAGCTCACCGTGGACGCTCCCGTGGTAGAGCAAGGTGTTTGCACCTGATAGGCCGGCCACCAAAACCCGAAAGGCCTTTTCGTAGCTCGATTGGTAATCCGGCATCTTTGCGTTGGGATAGGCGGTGGTATCATCCAAGGGGACTCCGTATCGTTGGAATATCTGGTTTGATGCCGCGTTGTGCATGCAGATCTCTATACCGCCAAAGGCAGGGGCACCGGATCTCATATTCACCGATGCTGAAAAATCCTTCACCAGCACCCGTGTGCCCGGCTTTATCAGCTGTGCCAATACCAGCCCGGCAATCACTTCAGCATTGTTGATGACCACTGCTCCCGCAATTGTTGCAGGCGCAGTCCCTCCCATCACCTGGCCGCCGATAATTCGTAACGGAAGACCGGCTTCAGCGAACCTGAAGGCCGACTCCACCGCATCCTTGTAATAGGATAGCGGCGGTGCGATTGCGCAAGTACCCAGGATCTCGATCCCCACGGCTTGGGCCATTTTGATGGCGAATATCTCGGAATCATTGGAAAATCCCACACACTGGAACTTGGTCGAGTTTCGAATTCTCGCGGCGAGGCTCTCCAGCATGGCCATACAAGGGGGGACATGCTCAAATCCAAAGTAAGGGGTATAGGGGGAGAAGAAATGGACGGTTGGCAGCGCGTCCAGGATGCTCACGCCGTCGTAGTTCTCCTTCCTTGTCGCCGGCCTTGGCTCCCAAGTATCCGGATCAACGGTCTGCTGGCCGGGCGCTACCGCCAGACACAGGGTATTGCCTCCTATCATCAAGCTATTTTTAGGATCCCTCGCAGGGGCATGAAAGTTGCTGGGGGCCTTTCTGAGGCACTCCTCAACTAAACCCTGCGGGAATCTCACCCTCATCTCATCATAGTCTACCTTACAGCCGTTTTTCTCCAACAGCTGCAATGCCCTTTTATGCTCCATCCTTACTCCGGTTACCCACAGTACTTCGAGGGTACCCCTGTGGATGGCCTCGATCTCCTCCTCGGCCAATACCTCCAAGGGCTTCAGCTTACGGGTAAATCCTTTCATTGCCATGACCTCCCATAGATGTTTTCATAGCTAAAGATCCTAAATTTTTTATCAAGCAATTGTTATTGATTTAGGATGATATTCGAACGGGCCAAAGGCGTAAGGCATAGGGAATAAGGCCATGCGCCTTGGGCGCTGCGCCCTGAGCCACATGATTAAGATAATTTGGGTCATGTTTTACTACACATGTTGCTTGTCGATTTGAAGTGAGGCCTCACTGCTTTTTCCCCATGAGTCTCATCGCCAAGGCTACCGCTCCGGGTGCGGTGGGATCGTACCCATCTGCGCCGATACTCTTAGCGAACTCCTCGGTGATAGCGCCTCCTCCGACCATGATCTTGATCTTGTCCCTGAGGCCCTCTCTCTCGAGTGTCTCGATCACCTTTCGCTGCTCCGGGGCGGTGGTTGTCATGAGCGCGGACATGGCCAGGATATCGGCATGGTGTTCCGTGATGCCCTCGAGGAAGCTCTCTGCGGTGACGTTGATGCCCAGATCCACAACCGCAAAGCCGCCGGCCGTGAGAAGCGTTGCCACCATGGTCTTGCCGATCGTATGGATATCGCCGAACACCGTCCCTATGACGATGCTGCCGAGGCTCTCCCTTGTTGCGCCAACCCGCTTGATCTCCTCTTCGATAATAGGGGTGGCGGCCTCCATGGCAGCAGCCGCACCCACGAGATCGGGGAGCCAGAGCTCGCCTCGTCCAAACCCATCGCCCACCTGCCGTATCGCCTCAGTCATTACATCGAGGGCCTTGAGGGGGTCCATCTTTCTCTGGACCAATTCTCGTGCACACCTCTCTGTCTCACCCCGATCGTATATTGTAATCGCCTTGCTGAGTTCTTCGAGAACTTCTGTACCCATACCTCCCTCCTGTTTTATCAATAGCTACTAACACACGTGCTTCGATGAAGTGTTTGCAGTGAAGTTGTGAGGTAAGTCTGCAACCCCCGAACCTTGAACCCTTGAACCACTGAACCTTTAATACTTACATTTCCACCATCGGTATCGCATATGGTCCTTCAGCAATAAATGCCATAGTGGGCTTCCTTCCCTGAAACCTCGGATGGTTCATCGCGTAGAGAACAGCGTTCTGACACATGGCTTGGGCCTTTTCCCTGGTTGAGGAATAGTGCACCTCCTCGTCGATACACGCATATCCGCTTATACCCGGTATGATCGCATAGTCCTCCTTGGGGATGTGAGGTGCGCAGTAGATCAATCCCTCCTCTCCCACCTTGCGGATGGGTTTCCTCCACATCTCCGGCCCCCACTGATCCTTGGTGAAGAGCCAGTCCGGGTGGCGGAGAACGGAAACATAGCGGTCAGGACCGAGGATCTTTAAAAGATGCAGTAATGTCCTATACTCAAGGGATCCTATCGGCGCGGCATCGACGTTGTTGGCAGCTATTACCATAACGCCCTTTTCCTTCACGGCCGGCATGGCACCGACCGCACACTTCACGCTCTGGTAGTGGTCTCTGCCCACGTATCCGGCATGGGTCAAAATGATATCAAAGGGCTCGCTGATCGGTACCTGTACATACTCTTTCATCGCCTCAAAGGCGGCGAGGTGAGCCTTTATAAGATCTCCGGCAAATACCCCTGTAATCGATAATCTGTGGTCCAGGGTTGTGTTGACTATGAAATCGACGCCAACGGTCTGAGCAACCTCCAGCGCTTCCTCATGACAAGGGTTACCCTCAAGAACTAAATTAGTTGCATTTGGGTGCTCTAGAAACTCAACTCCATGGAATTTCTGAATCGTGGTGGTATTCACTAGAGCTGGGCATACCCCCTTTCTTCCACCTGATATACCAGCCATAAAATGGCTTTCAACCAATCCCGTTACGATCTTGATATCGGAGTCGAAGAAGATCTTGTTCACGTATACCTCGGTGCCCTTGGAGGTGTGGGCTGCCAGGACCTGGGAAGACAGGTCCTCACAGTTATGGTCAACGATGCGGTAGTGTTCCACGACCTCTTTTCCAAACATGAAGACCTTTTCATCGTTCGTGCTGGGACGGTGCATGCCGGTGGCCACAAGGAGCACGATATTCTCCCTCCTAACCCCCGCGCCCTCAACCATCTCGAGAAGGGGTAGGAGAATCCCGCTATCCCCCTTGTAGGGAACCGGGCGGGTAATATCGGATACACTAACACAGACCGTCACCTCGTTGGCTGGTTTGCCCTTGGATTGGATGATCTCTCCCAGCTTTTGCGAGCCAATTGGATTATTCAAGGCCTTGGAGATCTCATCTCTGGAGTTGGCCAGCGGAGGCATGGCCTTCATGTGAAGGATCTCACAGTCAGGGGGGACGGAGATCTCGAGAAATTCATCCCCGAACTCCACCTCAATCCTCTTCCAGACTCTGGTATCAGCACTGGCGATACAATTGGCTATGTCCTCTCTCATGTCTTTCCTCCCTGACTAGCACATGATCTATCTTATCGTTGATCCTTGCTACATTCCCTTGAGCGTGGCGAGCTGGGCCTGGGCATCATAGTGGTAGTCGGCTGCTGAACTAACGAAAAAGGTATCAGGGAGGCTCACCGGGGGCTCCCCCTTGATGGATGTTACCAGCTCGAAGGCCTTTTTCACGTTCTCCTCATC
>QMLW01000031.1 GCA_003646935.1 Deltaproteobacteria bacterium | reverse complement strand
CTTTTAAAACCAACACTCCAATATTCCACCATTCCATTATTCCATGTGTGAGACAATAGGAAACAGTCTCAAAAAAACCTTTTTAATTTCAATAAGTTGTAGAATTTCCGAGACGTTTAATTATCTTTTATATTGACTAGCCTTCATAATTATCCAGGGCCTTCAGGCCGGCAGCCAGGGGCCGCTGAACCGCGATAATAATGAGAACGAGGGCCAGGAAAAAAGAGCTCACTATCCAGAACCACTGAAGATAGGTGATTGCCTCTCCCCTGAAGTGCGTGGATAGTATGGTGTAGACGGGCCCTGCCTCCAACACAACGACAAAGGCAATGAATACTGAACTGGTTATCATATACATCACACCCCCGAAGCCCGTGGCCACCTTGGCGATATTCTCATGTTTGAAGTTAGGGTAAATCGCGCCGAATCCTATACCCAGGGACACAATCCCGAAAACCAGGAAGAAAATGGTCACCGAGGATACTACCATCATAAATGCGGTCACCTTTAAGAGGTAGTTGGTAAAGATAATGAGCAGTTCGGCCAGGATAAGCATGGGCATGAGGTATGCAACGTATTTGGACCACAAGAACCGCTTGACCGTCAGGGGCGAGGAGAGGATGATCCAGAAGGCATTGCCCTCAAGGCTCACCGCTGGAAAGATGAATCGGGCGGAAAGCGCTGAGATAACAAACCCGGCCAACCCGATATTCAAGAAGGATAGGGCATTCTGAAGATAGATGGATTTGATCGGGCTTCTCTCAAGGGGCAGCACGCTGAAGTTATAGAGGTACACCACCACCAACGCACCCAAGAGGAGCAGCTGGGACCACTGGCTGTTATCCCTGAAAAAAACTCTCACATCCTTGGCTATCAAAGAGCTGGTGTCAGATCCCAATGGTCGCGTGATTGCTGCAACCATTTTCTCGAGGATCTTTCTGCCTGCACGGCTTCTCCTCTTTGCCTCTTGGGCCTTTGAGAAACCGCTGAAATAGATAAGCCCGGCCATCCATATATCGATGACCACCAAAGCAGCAGCCGTAGTCCAGAGAAGAAGGTCGTTGAACATCTGAGACATGGGGGAGCCAATTAACTTCGCCCAGAGGAGTTCCGCTGCCCAGCGGCTCGGTAGATACGGTGAATCAGGCGCCTTCAATGCACCAAGGTATTGGGCAACACTCACAAACGTATCGGGATTCACCAGCCGCTCTGGCCTCAGGAACCGAAAAAGCAGATAGAGTATAATGATCAGTATAAGGGTGAGGAACATGGTAATATCCCTTGCCCTCTGGGCAGGGAAGAACCTCACCAACACCATGACCATCATGATGCCCAGGCTGGCGGCGATAAGAATCAATGGAAATGACGCATAGATCAGGCTCAGATAATAATGCAATCCAGCACCATACACGAGGCCGTATGCCATTACCACAGGGAGCCCGAATACCAACGGCATCCATGAGCTATCAAGTAATGTATAAAAGGCCCGGCTCAGAAATAGCTCCGGGAGTGTCGCCGGAGAAGCATGACATAGCTCTAAATCCTGAGAAAGGTAGAGGTTCGACAGCGAGGTTATGATATGACTGAAGATTAACATGGAAAAGAAGATTAAAATGACCATGGACAGGAGATGTCGCGCGAGGATATCGCCGATGATCTCCTGGGAGGAAAAATAGATGAGTATCCTATAGGAAAAGATAAAGAAGGTAAACCAGAACAGCACTCCCCCTATCGTGAGCGCGAAGACCTTAAGCCGTTTTGTACCCCGCGATCTTCTGAAACTGTTTCGGAAACCCATGAGTCCCGGGGAAATAAGAAGCGCGAACATCCTCACGGTCATGCCTCTCCCGAGGTTATCTTCAGGAAAATCCGCTCCAGATTCCCCCTTACGCCAGCCTGTCGCCCTAGCTCTTCTGATGTGCCTGAGGCCACAATACGACCCTTATTGACGATCGCTACCTCCCCGCACACCTCCTGCGCCAACGCCAACGTGTGGGTTGACATGAATACCGTAGCCCCATCCCTTGCCCAGCCCCTGAATATATCCTTCACGAGTTTCGCCCCCTTTGGATCCAGCCCCACCATTGGTTCATCTACAATGATCACCTTGGGTTCGTGTATCATGGCAGAGGCGATCACGAGCCTTTGCTTCATGCCATGTGAGTAGGCTTCAATAAGCTCATCGGCCCACTCCGTTAGCTCAAAGAGTCTGAGCAGACCATCAATCCTCTCATGTAAGGCATCACCCGTTATTCCATAGAGGCCCGCCTTGAACTTGAGAAATTCCTTGCCGCTGAGCTTCTCATAGAGAAAAGGGCGATCGGGAATAAAGCCGATAATCATCTTTGCCCTTGATGGTTCCTTGGCCATATCCAGGCCATTGATCAGGATTCGCCCCTTAGTGGGCTTCAAAACGCCCGCCATCATCTTGATAGTCGTGGTCTTGCCCGCGCCGTTGGGCCCTATGAAACCAAAAATCGCTCCCTGAGAGATCTGGAGGTTCAGGTCATCAACAGCTTTTCTTCCGCTGTAGGTCTTGGTAAGGTTCTCGAATACGATCATTGACAATCCTAACTATTCAGCCACTAAGGCACAAAGGCAAAGAAAGGATATTAAGTTTGTTTGCTTTGAAACTGCCAAGTAGATATTAAAAACAAAAAATTATATGAAAAAGTTATAATAATCTTGATGTCTTAGTGTCTTTGTGGCTGAAATATTAACGGTAATCTAAAATAGTAACCGTGAGGTTTCCGATCATCCCTACGATCTGTATCTGTTTCTCCAATCCGCCATCAACGAGCTTGATGTGGGTAGCGTCAGCTGGCACCTGGTTAAGGGTTGCATCCATGGAAATCCATCTATCCAGATAGGCCTCATTCCATGCATGGTAATAAAATTTACCATCATTGTAAACCAAGCCTACAGCGATTCTTGCAGGTATCCCAACGGCCCTCAATAACGCCGTGAGAAGCGCTGCATGTTCATTGCAGTCGCCCTTTCTATCTCGTAAGATCTGTTTCGCATCCGGTATTGATACGAGTGGCGTCTTCTCCATGTTCTCAAATACCCATTCCATAAGCAGTTTCGCGGCCGCATAGGGTTCGGTGGTTCCCCCCACAATTTCCTCGGCAGCCGAGATAATCTCCTCATCCCCGGATTGCACCAACGGTTCCGGCATCAAATAGGGCATCAGCTTTCTGTTCCCGCCCCTATGGGGAATAGTATATGAAGCAGCAAAGGGAGGCATCTCCTTTACTACCTTTACAATCTCGCCCTCCATGATCTGCCTCGAGCCATCAATAGGCATGGAAGATGGGAGTTGATCGAAGCGCACGCTGAGATAGGAAGCCTCCCGTGGATTTTCCAATTCCTTGGCCACCGCTATTGCTGAGAGCTCATAGAAATCCACCCTCATTGAACTGTCCAAGCCGGCGAGGGCCTTGGATGGCGTAGTCCTCACCAGGGTAAACCCCATGAAGCCTTCCTCCTTTAGGGAATTACCCTGCTCATCGAGCCAAAAAATCAGGGTCTTACCCAAAAAGCTCATTTCAAGACGAAAGGCATCATAGGTCGTATCGTTAAGCGTAATTTCCTCTTTGCCCACCACCTTGATAACCGCTGGATTCGTTGTCATGATGACTGGATCAAAGAGAGGGAAGGAAAATGTATGCCCCACCTTCAGTTCCCGCGATCGAAAGTATTGTGTCACGCCCGCATTGATCATAGGCTTGACCGGCAACCTGATGCGCTTGACTTCCCCCTGCCCCTCCTGGCCCATCCAGATGAAGAGGTCTTTCCCCTTTATCCGGCCGGATACCTTAAAATCAATGAGTCCCGATGACAGAGAAAAGGTGAAACTGGTTACATGAAATCCCTCATCTACCTGTGCCCTCGTGGTGCTGAGGATCTTCCTCGTTGAACCCATCAAATTCACGATGAGGAATACCCTTTCGTTTACCTCACGTTGTCCGTTAACCCTCGTGATCTTAGTAACCGCATAGCCCGCCTTGCGGCCCTTTAAAAGGATGTCCATCCACTGTATTGAATCCCCTTTAGGGATCCCCTTCTCATCCTCGTGGGTGAACTCTACATCCTTTGATGCGAAATGCGTTCTCCTCGCCAACTCGGCGATCATGAAAATCCAAACAACGACGATGACAATTCCGATGATCTTATAGGTCAAGGCTTTCTTCATCTTACTGGCTTGTGGTTTTGCAGCCCAGGGTTTAGGAGGCGCCAGGCACTAGTACCAGCTCATAGAAGCTTTTCTATGAGGTCCCGGGAATTGCCTAGCATCTCCTCAAAGGCATTTCCTCCCAGGCCAGTGCCCTGTGCTACCATGTTCGCGAATTGGCGGGTCATAAAATCATGGGGGGAATGGGCATCTGAGTTTAACACGAGTTTTGCCCCACAATCTCGTGCCAAACCGGCAACGCGACCATTGGCAAGGCAATGGCCCTGGCGGGCGGTAATCTCAAGATACACCCCTCTGTCAGCAGCGAGCTTGCAGTCCTCGACAGAAAGCAATCCGGGATGGGCCAAGATATCGACACCGGAAAGAATCGCTTCTCTGTTTGTTCCTTTGGCTACTGGCTCGACAATAGTCTCCCCGTGAACGAGCACTATGCGTGCTCCCAGTTCCCTCGCTTTTGTAACCGAGGAATCAATCAACTTTGGCGGCATGTGGGTGATCTCTGCCCCGGGGATAACCTTCACGGCCTGGCTTTCATTGAGATCTGCCGCCACCGCCACCAGTCTTGGAATCACAAAATCGAGATTCGAGGAGTCAACATGATCTGTGATGGCAACACAAACATATCCCATCTCCTCAAGTCGCCTCACGATCTCTGCAGGAAACAGTTCGCCATCACTGAACAGGGAGTGAATGTGGAGATCTATCATGGAGTCACTGGTAAGGGATTATTATCGCTGTTGGCGGTGCAAACCTTACGGTGTGAAGATCTACATCTTGTACTTGCCGAAATCCTCCGGATCTAACTTCTCGAGGACATCCTGCCATTTTTTTCCTTGCTCGCTCTTGTCGGCAGCTACGCCTTCCCTGGCAGCTTCAACCTGCTTTGATTTCCGTAATACCTCATCAGAAACAAAGATTGGTGCCTGTGTTCTAAGGGCCAAGGCTATGGCATCACTCGGCCGTGAGTCAATTGTTTGGGTTTTGCCCTTATTGGTGAGGTGAATAAGGGCATAGTAGGTATTATCCCTCAGGTCACAGATCTCTATCTTGTTGATCTTGATATCCATTTTATCCATGATATTCTTTAAAAGATCATGGGTCATGGGCCTGGAAAACTTCACCCCCTCTATCTCGCTAGCGATTGCTGTTGCCTCGAGCAAGCCGATCCATATGGGTAATGTCTGATCCCCTTCAATCTCTTTAAGGATGATGATCGGACTATTCGTTACCTGATCCATATTTACAGAAGATATTGTCATTGCTTTTTGCATAAAACCTCCTCCCTCGCAGGATTAAATCCAGGGATCAATATATTTTGTTTAATGCAAAGAAATCTCCTTTGTCAATATATCTTTAAATCCGTAGAAGATATTCTTGCTCATAGGGGTCACAGTTTACCATGTCTCGTATGCCAGGTTCAAGCGTCTTTGGAAGAACCCTTTGTGTTTCTTTTAAAAGGTATCACCTTCCTCCCCCCTCCAGATCGGCTCTTAACTGAAGGCTCCTCATTGGTTTCATTGGAGTGCATATCAATGGGAAGTGGTTTAACGGCCTCAATCCTTACTTGATTGCCCTCCATAGTGAACGGTACTCCGTTGAGATAGCTCTCCCTCACTATCCACGTGACGGCTCGAATGGGCAGCGTCAGGATCAGCAGTCGCACTTTATACCATCCCTTCTTTATGTCCGGCTCTATGGATTCAATTCTGGCAAAAAAGCTGGCCCTATCCTTGTAGTAAATCAATACAACATCACCTATCGTTGCCATCGCCTCTCCTTTTCTCGTAAGCCTGTGCGTCTAATTCTTAACCGAGAGTAGAGGAGTATATATGTCTGAGGAAAAAGTGGCAACAGTATTTGGCAATTGGCAATTGAACGACCTTCGTCTATAAGACGAGGGTTTCTAAAATCGATTGCATGAAAGAAAGGTTACCCCAGTTAATGTATTCAGAGAGCAGATGCTCTTTACAACCAGATCAACTGCATGTATGTAAATAGATACACACGTGCTTATTCCCAAGGAACTTGGAGATAAGGAAAGATATCAAGGTCATGCTCAATTCTGCATTCATCCCTGAAGCAAGCTGCAAGGTATTTTAGCGAAGACGAATAAAATATTCCTCAAAGGTTATCGATCTCATGAGCTCTGAGTATGATGTGGTTATTATCGGCGCAGGACCGGCCGGCATCTTCGTGGCCTTAACCCTGGCTAATGCGGGCATCCGCAAGGTGCTTCTCATCGAGCAGGGGAACGATATCGAAAAAAGGGACAGGCGATCAAGCCGAGATCTGCTTTGTGGATGGGGTGGGGCAGGTGCGTATAGCGATGGCAAGCTGAACCTCTCAACAGAGGTGGGCGGCTTTCTCAATGAGGTTGTTCCTATCGAACAACTGGATCAATTCCTGCGCGAAGCGGACCAAATCTACCTCCACTACGGCGCACCCGAAAAGCTTTACGGCGCGGATACGGCCGAGATCGAAACCCTATCCTCGAACGCCCGAAAGGCGGGGTTAACGTTTGTGCCCTCCATGATACGACACATGGGCACGGAGAATTGTGTCTCCGTTCTGAAACGCATGCGCAAGGACCTCACCGACAAAATATCCATAAGAACTGAATGCAGGGCCGAGGAGATCCTGATCCGCAACGGCATACTTACCGGTGTGAGACTTTCTGATGGTCAGGCTATAGCCAGTCCCTTTGTAGTGGCTGCGCCCGGCAGAATAGGTGCCGGGTGGATGAAGACCCAGACAGAGAGGCTCAACCTTTCATCCATACCAAGCCCCGTTGATATTGGATTACGTATCGAGGCGCCCGCGCCAATCGTTGAGCCGCTCACAAGAGAGGCCTATGAGGCAAAGCTCATCTATTACTCCAAGACGTTCGATGACAAGGTGAGGACCTTTTGCATGAACCCCTATGGTGAGGTGGTGCTCGAGGAATCCGATGACATAATCACCGTGAACGGCCACAGCTATGCCCGCCGAAGAACCGATAACACCAACTTCGCCATCCTCGTGAGCAGCACATTTACCGACCCCTTTCACAATCCTATCAAGTACGGGAAGTATATCGCATCGCTCGCGAATATGCTCGGCGAAGGTGCGATCATACAGAGGCTCGGCGACCTTCTCGCTGGAAGAAGATCAACGGAAAAGAGAATCGAGAAATGTCTCACAAAGCCAACCCTTGATGCTGCCACGCCAGGAGATCTGAGCTTTGTGCTTCCCTACCGGTACCTGAAGGATATCATAGAGATGCTTGAGATACTCGACAGCCTCGCCCCTGGCATCTTCACGAGGCACACATTACTCTACGGGGTTGAGGTGAAATTCTATTCGCACCGGATAAAACTCTCACAGCACCTCGAATCGGAGGCACAGAACCTCTTCATCGTAGGCGACGGTGCAGGCATCTCCAGGGGCCTGGTTCAGGCCTCAATTAGTGGTATAGTAGCGGGCAAGGAAATCCTCAACAGATTGACAGGCACCTAAACGTGCCGGAATTTCTGCAACTTATTGAATTTACAGTTATTCTAATACTATTATGATCTTCTTTGGTGCATGTGAAATACAGGGTGCATGAAGGAAAGATAGCCACACAGGGATCCTTGTAGAGGCCTTAATATGCCGAGAGACGCTATCCATATCAGAGGGGCTCGCCAGAACAATCTGAAGAACCTTTCCCTGGAGATCCCGCTCAACGCCATTACGGTTATCACCGGTGTGAGCGGTTCCGGCAAGTCCTCCCTCGCCCACGATACCCTCTACGCCGAAGGCCAGCGCCGGTATGTTGAGACATTCTCCCCCTACGCACGGCAATTCATGGACAGGATGGACAGGCCCGAGGTTGACGGCATCGAGGGTATACCCCCGGCCATTGCGATTGACAACAGGTCCTCGGTGCGAACCTCACGATCCACCGTGGGCACTATGACTGAAATAACGGACTACGTGAAGCTCCTTTTCACCCGTATGGGCGAACTTCAGTGTAGACAATGCGGCAGACCGGTGATCTCCGAAGGGCCTGAGGACGTATGGAAGGTGTTGGGTGACCTAGCGGACGGAACAGAGGTAGTGGTCACCTTCCCGTTTTCCCTCAAATCCACCGACCATGAGAAGATGAAACGGGAGCTACGAATGATCGGCCTCGACCGCTTTTTCTCTGAAGGCCACATACGGTCAATCGATGAATGGGAAGGGGGAAAGGGAAGGCTTCACATCGTGGCGGACAGGCTGCTATTACGGAAGGCCGAACGAAGACGGATTATGGATTCCCTGGAGCAGGCCTTCCGTTTTGGGGGAGGCCGCCTCGATATATGGATAAAGGGGCTCACGAATCTCTCCTTCAGCACCCAGCTTGAGTGCACAAGGTGCGGGATAACCTACAAGAAGCCCATCCCGAACCTCTTCTCCTTTAACAGCCCCTTAGGGGCCTGCGAGACGTGTAGGGGGTTCGGGAGGATCATCGATATCGACACCGACCTCGTCATCCCTGATGGGTCGCGGTCCCTTGAGCAGGGCGCCATAAAGCCATGGGGTACAGAGCGAGACCACCGCATGGAGTATGAGGACTTGATCGAGTTCTGTCACGAGCAGGGTATCCCCACCAATACACCCTTCGATGAGCTCAACGAGGACCAGAAAAAGGCCGTAATCGAGGGCAACGACTGGTTTTACGGGGTACGAGGGTTTTTCAGGTGGCTCGAGACCAAGACCTACAGGATGCACGTACGGGTTTTTCTCGCACGCTACCGAGCCTACAGGATCTGTCCAGATTGTCATGGCACGAGGTTTAAGGATGAGGCCCTTCTCTACTACCTCAACGGCCTCAACATCGGAGAGGTCTATGCCCTCACGATCGATCAGGCCAATTCCTTCTTCGAATCCATCAGGGTGCCTACAGGTGATAGTGCCAGCGCACTGGTTCTGGCAGAGGTAAAAAACAGGATAGAGTACCTGCTGGAGGTGGGCCTCGGGTACCTCACGATAGACCGTCAATCCAGGTCCCTTTCAAGCGGGGAGCTCCAGAGGGTGGCCCTTGCCTCAGCCCTCGGCTCATCGCTGGTCAATAGCCTTTATATCCTCGATGAACCCAGCATCGGACTCCACCCAAGGGATAACCACAGGCTCATCTCGATCATGAAGAAGCTCAGGGATATCCAGAACACCGTGATCGTCGTTGAACACGATCCGGAGATTATCGGAGAGAGCGATTATATGCTCGATCTGGGGCCGGGTGCCGGCGAGCGGGGTGGGGAGATCACCTACTTCGGACCCACCTCAAGCGTGAACGGATCTATCACGGGCCAATACCTCAAGGGGCAGAGGCAAATACGGCTTCCCGGGTCGCGACGAAAACCAACAAAAGACGAATGGTTGACCGTTGTAGGCGCGGCGGAGCACAACCTGAAGGATATAGATGTTCGGATTCCATTGGGCCTCTTTGCGTGTCTGACCGGTGTCTCCGGCTCCGGAAAATCCACCCTCGCAGAGGAAATCATCTACAAGGGGATCAAAAGGGCCAAATCAGATTCCCAGGGAATCCCCGGGCGTCACAGGGCGATAGCAGGACTGGGGGAGATCGTCGATGTAGTAATGGTCGACCAGAAACCCATCGGCAGGACGCCGCGGGCCAATCCCCTTACCTATGTAAAGGCCATGGATCCCATCAGACGGCTGTTTGCGGGCACCGAGATGGCGATCTCAAGGGGCTATGGGCCAGGCG
>QMLW01000030.1 GCA_003646935.1 Deltaproteobacteria bacterium | reverse complement strand
TTTGAGACTGTTTCCTATTGTCTCACACATGGAATAATGGAATGGTGGAATATTCCAATTGTGAGCGAAGCGAACTAAGTTCATATAGGTAAATATATTTGTCAATTAATTTTTACAATTAATAATACTTTACTCGCCTTCGCCAGAATGACCCGTGTGGAAGCGCGGGGAGCTTTACTGAAAAATGAAGCATCAAACAGGTAGAGCGACAGGGATGGAAAAATAAGGCCCAGATGTTCGTAAATCTGAGCTCTTTTCATCGCGGACTCGGTGCGTTCTTTAGCACCTCGATGGAATCTCGTCTTGACAGTGCCGTCTCTTTGCCCTATTGTCCACCTATCGATGAGAGGGTTACCGATGCCCTGTTGTAACACGATGAAGTAAGGGGGAACATTTGGCACACCCAATCGAAAGGCGTAAATACCATAGAATCAATGTTACATGGCCCATTTCCATAGTATTCGATGAGGAGGTAATAGACGGGGAAACTATCAACATTACCGTTGACGGTGTGCTCATCAGGTGTGAGGAGCCGTTAAAGCTCAATGAGGTTTTTCGAATTTTTATTACTCCCCCAAACCATCAGGGTATAGAGGTCAACGGCAAGGTGATCTGGTCGGATCATTATGCAATCGATGAGCAGGATGCCACCTTTGGGATGGGTATCTGCTTTGTGAAGATCTCGGATGTTGACCGCCATTTCCTAAAGGATCTCGTTTCAGCCCATTCAAAGGAATGAAGGCTATGAAACGCTCCTTGAGGCCACCTCACCATTACCCCATGCTCAAGGAATAAAGTCAAAGTTGTGTTCGTTAAGTAAAGTTCCCAGGCCTCAGGCAGAGGATTCACTTATTAAGGCAGGAATTTCACTGAAGACATTATGGCGGGGAGTGCATGCCCTCAAGAGATCAAGGAGCCACACGACACTGCCTTGACCGGTACCCTCACGGAGAAGGGTGGAATATCATGTGCGGGTATTTCTCTATACGCAGATAGTATATCATAGAGGACAGGACCACAGATTCTTCCCTGGCATGTCCCCATTCCAACGCGCAATATCCTTTTCAATGCCCCGGGCGTATCGTAGCCGTTCGCTATGGCCTTTTGAATGTCGCCCATCCTTACCCCTTCACATCGACAGATCACGGTCTCATCGGGGATCGATCGTATCGCTCCATGGGGAATTTTATAGAGGGTGTTGAGGCATTTCCCAAAGGCGAGGTGATGCCTCCGTTCCTTGCTCAGTCTTTGGAGATGGGAGATGTACTCATTCTCACTGACTTTCCCAAGGTTATGAAGTATGCCCATTGCTGAGAGATTCCCTTCAGTAATGGATTTCAATGCCCCTCCAATACCGGTGATCTCTCCCGCTGCATAGACGCGCTCAATGCTCGTCTCGAGGTCATCCTTCACCCTCACCACCCATCCTCCCTTATCTTGGCTGTATTCAAGCTCACAACCTGCGAGCTGTGGGAGCTCGATGTTAGGGACAAATCCATGGCCAACGGCAAGGGCACGTGTTTTAAAGACCTTCTCGGTGCCCTCCCGTACCCTTCCGCTTCGATCTACACGCGCAGCCACTACTTCAGTAAGGCCTGTATCGCCTCTCGCCTCAATGAGTTGTGTTCCATATCTGATTGGGACACCTGAGATGAGCAGCTTTGCGAGGTACCTGAGACCTTCAGTGAATTTTGGGAATTGATACAACAGGCGACCGATGAGTGAAATATTATCCAAGAGCATTGTCTGTTCCAAAACGGAGAGCACCGTTCCTTTATTTATTACGAACTCATACGCAACGGCATATAAGAATGGGCCTGAACCAGCAATCAAGATTTCCTTTGCCGGAAGCACCCCTGAGCCCTTTATGAGTATCTGCACGGCACCGGTGGAGAGGACCCCCGGAAGCATCCAGCCCTTGAAGGGCAGGAACCTCTCCCTTGCGCCTGTGGCAAACAGGATAATGTCCGCGGTGATGGTGTATGCCCGTTTCTCGTCCTCCTCGATGAGAAGCTCTCCCTCTGGTTGTATTCCCAGCACCTTTGTTCGGTTCATTACCCTGATCTTTTTCTCCTTAACGCTCTCGATAAATCGGAAGCCGATTCTTCTCACCTGGCTTGGTTCACGCCCGGCACCAACGCCGAGGTTTTGGGGGATTCGCCGTAAGATCTGCCCGCCGATATGGATGTTCTCATCGAGGAGAAGCACCTCCAGGTTGTAATCCGCAAGCCTGTTGGCGGCCACGATCCCTGCAAGACCGCTCCCCACGATTACCACATCGTATTTGTTAGGGCTCATCTATGGCTATCTCCATGCCCTCTTCGACCTCAAACATACAGGAGCGCTGATTGCGTATACCGTTAATCGTGACCAGGCAGTCGTAACAGATGCCCATCCCGCAAAAGGCACCCCTCGCTTGGCCGTTTTTATCCCTTCTCAGCACCCTGTAACCGGCGGCGTGCAGGGCGGCAAGCACGGTTTCCCCTTTGTAGGCATACGTTTCCCTTCCATTCACGGAGATCCTGATCCTCTCAGTTCTTTTAACCGTACTGATTCTCAGCTCTTCCATGATGTCTTCCGTCATGTGGGATGTCTCCTGTGCGCACTCTTTAAGAGTGAAACCTCTCTAAGGCAAATTCATCCAGGGGTATATGGGTGCTGCCTATATCGATTAGCTCAGCAATGAGCGCTCCGGTGGCAGGGGAGAGGGCTACTCCATCGCCCTCATGGCCGGCTGCCATGACAAAGCCCTTTATGCCCTCTACCTTGCCGAGGATCGGCAGGCCATCTGGCGTGTAGGGCCGAAGCCCCGCAAATGCCCTGATGATATGTATGTCCTTTAGTTGAGGTATTACGCGCGAAGTATGCGTTGCGATATTTTTAATCCCAACGTAGGTGGTACGTTTGTCAAAGCCCACGAACTCCCGGGTTGCGCCCAGAAGTAAGTTTCCATTATACGTCTGATCGATAGAGATACCTCCCTTTTGGGGTTTTTCTAATGTAGAGTTGAATTTTGCGACGATGTATCTTGCCGACAGTATGCCGCTGGTCACCATGGGAGGTACCGATTCGGTTACTAAAAGCTGTCCTCGTCGTGGTTTGATGGGGATAGGAACATTTACCATTTTGCCTATGGATGGGGCATGTGCACCGGCGGCATTCACCGCAACGCTCGTCTCTATTTTCCCTCTTGTGGTGTGCACTACTCTGACACGGCCTGATTTGACCTCTATCCCCGTTACCTCGCAATCGGTAAAGGCTTTGCTGCCAAAGCGTTGCGCTGAGGAGATGAATGCGAGGGTAAGCAAGATCGGGTTTATCTTGGCATCGAGGGGAGAGAAGGTCGCGCCGGAAAGGGCCTCTGAGAGCGAGGGCTCCATTTCCCTCGCCTCATGGGGATCCAAAATGGAGACATCCAGGCCTGTGTTTCTCTGTTCCTCAACGAAGGAGTCCATGACCTTGAGCTCATCCTCGTCCTCGATTATGATCATCCCACCGGGATTTCTATACTCCAACTGAAGGTCCAATTCCTCCTGGAGATGCTCGAACCTGGCTTTGCTCTCCAAGGCCAGTTGCAGATGTGGCCCTGGCTTCTTTGACTGCAAAAAGATCAGGCCATCACATGCACCGGAGCTCCCTGAGGCGAGCTCATTTTTCTCCACCGCTACCGCCTTAATCTTTCTCTTGGAGAGATGATACAGGATGGAAGCCCCGATCACGCCTCCCCCGATTATCACCACCTCTGCGTTTCTAGGGAACAACAACGTTGACCTCCATGAGAAGCTATAGTAGTCGGTTAGGTATTGTGGTAGCAGGTTTTGTGCAGGCCAAAAAGACCACTTGATGAAACCTTTTGATGGTCTACCACCATGATTATTAAGAGCATATCAATCAGAAGATTTTATACACTAACTGAGTATCGAGACAAAATGAATTATTATGGCAAGGAGTTACCACTCTTTTCTGTTGACACCCACACCCCTTTTACCTATAGTCTTGCCTTCATGAAGGGAAGTCCTATAGTCTATTTCACTCTTGCTTACCAGTTATTTGGCGCATAGCCCAATGGGAAGCCGGTCCTTGATTCCACCTGTGAGTGGACGAGTTACAACAAGGGCCCCAAAGGATTATTCATCCCTGCAATGAATTGAATTCATAGGTCTTACAAGGAAAAGGGTAGCCATCTAAAGACCATTGGCATGTCAAAGGGGCCGGTTCTTGCTGACATAGGAGTCCACCTTAGATTGCGATGGTATCTATGTACCATCGATGTGTGGTATCCCTTCCTTGATTCATCGATGTTCCGTGCTACAAAAAGAAAGAAGCCCCAATAGCTCCTTATCATGTTCCTTAAAGATCTAGTTAGAGATTTCCAAGGCCTATTTTATGTCAATCAGGGCCATTCATTTTGGCATGGGTGACAGAGCAATCGTTGAAATTGTCTATGGAGACAACGCCGATCGCAAGGTACTAGGAAAGAAAGGTAGGATAGTAGTAACAGATTGAGATGTTAATGATTTTCGACCATTGATGTATTGAGCGTTTCCAAACTCAAAAGAGGGAGGGCAGCATGAAATTACAATCAAGATCGTATCTCAGGTATGCAGTTATCCCGTTACTCCTAGTAATGGTTCTCTTCGCGTTGCCAGACGGGGTTGGCGCAAAGGAGCCTGTTAAGATTGGGGTCATGACACCTCTATCCCCCCCCGGGGCAACGCTTCTTGGTAAGTTTATCCTCCAGGGAGCCAGGATGGGGGCCGAGTACGTGAACTCAACCGGAGGAGTGCTAGGGGGGAGGAACATAGAGCTCGTGATTGAAGACGACTCCGGCACGCCGGAGAAGGGCATTGCAGGCTACCGAAGGTTGGTCACCCAAAAGGGCGTTTCAGTCATAATAGGACAGGTTCATAGTTCTGTCATGATTGCGGTAGGAGACCTGGCGGAGAGATTAGGAGTGCCAATTTTTTCAACCCAGGCCTCATCCAAAACAATCACCGAAAAGCACCTCATGACCACCTTCCGCACCCACGCGATCGATCCAGATCGTGCTCGGATGTGGCTCAGATTTATCAAAGAGATAGGATTCAAGCGAATCGCCATATTGGCGGAGAACACGGATTACGGCCTTGGATTGGTAGATGAGACCAAGGCTGGCATGGCCAAGATGGGGCTCAAGCTGGAGCTAAAATCCCTGATTTTCGACAAGAAGGTCGTTGATTTAACCCCTCAGTTGTTAGAGCTAAGGGGCTGGAAGCCAGATCTTCTTATCGATATCCATAGTGTGCCCACCACGGCATATTTGATGGTGAAGCAGGCGTTCGACATTAGGCTCTTTCCCTCGACCCCCATACTCGCCTCTTTCGACTGGCCTGGGAGATCGGAGTTCTGGAAAAACCTGGGGGACAAGGGGAACTATATCCTTTTTATCTCTTACTACCATCCCAAGATGAAACTCACCGAACGTGGGGAATGGTTTAAGAAGGAATATTTGGGAAAATATGGTGAATTTCCCATATACCCTGCCTTCAATGGCTTCGGCCAGATCATGATACTCGCCGATGCCCTTAATTTGGCACAATCCGATAAGCCGGCGGAGCTCATTACGGCCCTTGAGAAAGGTCGATTCACGAGCTGGAACGGGTTGGTCACCTTTGAAAGGGGGGAGGGACCATATTGGCATCAGTGGTCGCCGCCTTTGATGGTGCTCCAGTACACCAGGGTGAACCAATCTCCAAAGGATGCTCCTATACTCTACCCCCCTGATATGAAGACCAGTGACTACACAAAACCATGATGCCGTGGAAGCTGGATCTTCCGTGTTTTACTTTGACCGGCACCATGGAGATTGCGAAGGCCCAACAGGAGAGTAGGGGAGGCATAATGAAACAGCGTCTTTTGAGGATATGGTGGACTCACTGCTTCTCTCCCAATATCTAATAGCGGGTCTCGTCATAGGGATTATCTATGCCCTCATGGCAATTGGGATCACCTTCATCTACAGCATCATGAAGATGATCAATTGGTCCATGGGCGAGTTCTATATGATGGGCAGCTACCTTCAATACTTCCTCGTCGTGTATATCCTGGGGCCTCACCTGTGGTTCGTAGGAATACCCATATCCATGGCCGTGATCTTCTTCGTGGGGCTCTACATCCAGAGATTTCTTTTGAAACCGATGTTCGTGGGGGAGATGGAGAGAAAGGATGAATACGCGACGGTGATCACTATCGCAATGATGGTGTTCTTCAGAAATCTGGCGGTGGTTCTGGCTGGCCCCAACCAATTCGCACCCCCCGATTACGCTTCCCCTACCTATATTGGCCCCCTTCCGGTGAGCGGTAACCGATTCGTGGCCCTAGTTGGGACCCTCCTTATTTTGGGCTTATTTTATCTTGTGGTGAGAAATACTTGGGTTGGCAGGGCCCTGCGAGGGTCTGCACAAAACAGGGTTGGAATCCAGACTGCTGGTGTCAACGTGCTTCGGGTTGACCAGATCGCGTTCGGAATCGGGGTATCTCTAGCGGCGGCGGCAGGGGCACTGCTCGCCCCTATTTTCCTTGTGTGGCCGGAAAACGGGGCGGTAGCCACTATGAAGGGATTCGAGATCATCGTGATCGGTGGGCTTGGATCTATCCCAGGCAGCCTCGTCGCAGGCCTACTTCTCGGCCTCGTAGAGAGCATGGGCTCGGTGCTTATCTCCCCTTCGTTTAAGGATGTATACGGGTTTGGATTAGTGCTATTTCTCTTGGCGATCAGGCCAACGGGTCTATTTGGTGAGAGGCAGAGGGTGGCATAGGCAAGGAATTGTTCTTAATGGAAACTAGTTTGGCTGATAATGGAGAGAGGATTCTCGAGACAAGAGATTTGACGAAGACCTTCGGGGGTTTAACAGCCGTAAATGGCCTCTCCCTTAATATTGAAAGGGGGGAGATCAGGGGAATAATCGGCCCCAATGGATCGGGAAAGACCACCCTGATAAATCTAATATCGGGTATCTATCGGGCGAGCTCCGGGGCTATCTACCTAGATGGAGCGCGGATCGATAGGCTCAAGCCCAATGTGCGTACTTCAATGGGGATCATACGAACGTTTCAGATTCCAAAGGTCTTTCGCAATATGACTGTCTTGGAGAATATGTTGGTTCCCGCCTTTTCAGACAGTCAGGGCGATCGATACAAGTATGGGAGAGAAGTCATCCAGGAGGCGGAGGATTTACTCCGATTCGTCCAGCTCTACCACATGAGGGATGAATTGGCCAAGACGCTCTCGGGCGGGCAGATCATGCTGTTGCAGATAGCGCGTGGGTTTATCGTGAACCCCCTGAAGCTCTATCTTATGGATGAGCCCTTTGCTGGGGTAAATCCCCAGATAAAGGGCGTGATCATGGAATCGATCAAGGAGATGAATCGGGAAAAGGGCGTCACCTTTATCATTGTGAGCCACGAGATGCCGGCAATACGAAGGCTCTGTGGGAGGGTGTCCGTGATGCACGAGGGGCGTCGAATTGCTGAGGGAAGCTTGGAGGAGGTGGCGAACATTCCCGCGGTGATTGACGCCTATATCGGGGGATGAAATGTCGCTGCTCTCAATCCAAGATATTAGCTGTGGGTATTTCGAGGGGATCGATATCCTGCATGATGTCTCGATGGATGTGGGCGAGGGATCATTCACCGGGATCATTGGGCCAAATGGAGCAGGGAAATCAACCCTGCTGAAGACGATATTCGGATTTCTTACATATAGAGATGGAGAGATACTCTTTATAGACGAAAAGATCCGAGACCTGAGTCCCTTTCAGATCAAAAAGCTCGGCATTAGCTATATCCCTCAGGGAATCAATAACTTTCCTCACATGACCGTGCGGGAGAACCTGCTACTCGGCGCGTGGACCTTCAAAGGGGATAAGGATCGGATGAGGAGAGGCCTTGAGAGGGTGTACGATATATTTCCGGTAATCTCCTCCAAAAGGAACCATAAGGCTGAATTCCTCAGTGGCGGAGAGGCGAAGATTCTGTCCATCGCCAAGGAGATGATATCGAGCCCACGTTTGCTCTTGGTTGATGAGCCATCCGCGGGCTTGGCGCCCAAGATCGTGTCCTATGTGTATGAGTTCCTGCGACGAAGCCATGAAGGGGGGACTACCATTCTCCTGGTAGATCAAAATATAAACCAGGCAATAGAGAACTCAGAGTACCTCTACATGCTCGAGATGGGATCAGTAAGCCTGGAGGGAAGCTCCCAGATGTTCAAGGAGAAACTCAAAGAGATCATTCGGGACTCCTTGATCGGGGCGTGAATCGATGAGCATCAAGGCGACGCTTTTTCCGATTTTTATGTATGCTATACTTGCGCCGCTACCCCTCGTCTCGGGGGAGTACTATACCCATGTGTTAAACATCAGCTTCTACTACGTGGTCATGGCCGCGAGCTGGAACCTGATTGCGGGTTATACGGGCCAGTTCTCCCTCGCCCACCATGCCTTCGCTGCCATGGGAGGTTACACCTCTGCGCTTCTCGTCATCCACTATAAGATTCCAATACTGCTTGGGATTCCCTGCGGCGGTATTCTTGCCGGGGCATTTGGCTACTTTCTGGGAACCCTCTGCCTAAGGATGAGGGCCATCTATTTGGGCCTATCAACGTGGGCCTTTTCTGAATCCTTCAGGATCACACTCAGCATGTCCTATAAACTCACGCGAGGTGATCTGGGGCTTTCCACCCCTCGACTTCTGGAGACAGCCAAGGCCTTTCCCTACTATTACATCTTCCTTCTGCTTGCCATTGTCTGCCTTTGCATTATGTACAAGATAGTCCACTCGAGAATTGGCTACTATATGCGGTCGATCAGGGATGACGAGGAGGCGGCGTTGACTATGGGGGTGGATACGGTGAAGTGGAAGCGGTTCGTGTTTGTAACGAGTAGCTTATTCGCGGGAATTGCTGGGGCCTTCCATGCCCACTACATAGGGTTGCTTAGCCCGGTATCGGTGGATTTCAATGAGATGGCCATTCTCTTGATTATGGTGATCACTGGAGGGCTGAGGACCTTTGCAGGGCCCATAATAGGGGCTATTTCCATCGAGATCTTATCCGAGCTCTTAAGAGAATACGGGGAGATTAGGATGGTGCTCTTCGCGCTCATGGTGATCGTCATTATGCGGGTCAACAGAGATGGCATCGTAGGGATCGGAAGAACGGTGTTACCTAGAATTAGATATTCTACAACTTATTGAAATTAAAAAGGTTTTTTGAGACTGTTTCATATTGTCTCACACATGGAATAATGGAATGGTGGAATATTCCAATTGTGAGCGAAGCGAACCAAGTTCGTTCGGATATCCCGCAAAGAGTACATGTGCCACATTCGCTGATAGCCCCCTAAACCGATCCATAATCCATAGTCACCGCGTATCTCACGGCATCGCATTATAAGCTACGAGGACCGCCGGTGAAAAACCGCTTGCAATTACCACTCTTACTCCCTATGCTTGTTGGCTGATGGTAGTAGGAAATCTAGAGAAAAACCCAACGAAATCTATTATCGGCATTTGCCGCCCAAGGGATTTGCCCCTGCTTTAGTGGAGATTTTATTATGAAGAAAAAGATACTAATAGGGTTTGGGATTTTGGTTTTGTTCTTGCTTTGGTTGGTGCTTTCCATCTACCCCGATTGGTTGTGGTTCGAAAAGCTGATGTTTTCATCTGTGTTCTGGACCATGCTTTTGAGCAAATTTGGGTTCGGCTTGGCGGTGTGGCTGGTGTTTATTCTTATCATATCCATCAACATCTATGCTGCCAATCGCCTGAGTCCGGGCAGTGCTCAGAAAATGGCCTTCAGGGCAGACGGCGGGTATCTTGCGCAACTCGGGATCTCAGGGAGAACCGGCAGCATTCTTTTCATGATAATTATCCTGCTTGTTAGCGTGGTAATCGCCTCAAAGGGGTCCTATCAGTGGGATATGTTCCTGCGCTATTTGTATCAGCAGCCCTTTGGGAGCACGGATCCCATCTTTCACAGGGACATCGGCTTTTACGTGTTCTCCCTTCCCT
>QMLW01000029.1 GCA_003646935.1 Deltaproteobacteria bacterium | reverse complement strand
TTAATTCGTGCCAACCGGCAGCCTTTGACCATGCCGCCAGTAATTCTCATAGCATGCGACCTGTTAATTCGCGAACGGAGGCTGAAAGGAAGCCCCCATGCTGAAAGCAATACGCACACAGCGAATGCAATCAAGCGATCAACTACCCATTGATTTCTATAGTTCTTGTATTGCGCCGTCTTCAGCCTTTTCCGAAGAGGAGTCGGCGCTCAAACGAGCCGTCTTCGGGGACCTGCGAACGACATGATAGAGCATCATTGCGGGCCCTGAGACAACGTACATAATGGAGAACAGAAATAGCATCAGTGCTGGCTTAGAGGCAACGACGATAAAGAGCAATATGGTTGCTACCAGCGCGTTAAAGGGCTTTCGTTTGAAGAGTCCGAGCCCTTTAAAGCTGACATAGTCGATGGTGCTCACCATGAGGAATGAAAGGAGGTACACAATGCCTATAATGATACCATACTGGTTTCGAGCAATGCCTCCCATAGAATTGATGAAGAGCACGAAGGTGGCGATAAAGATAGCGGCTCCCGGGATCGGCAATCCCTTGAAATGCCTCGATTCGAGGGTAGCCTTTTGGATATTGAACCGGGCCAGCCTCAGTGCACCGCAGATTATATAGAGAAATACGGCGAGCAAGCCTAACCTCCCAAATGGTTCTAGGGACCACTCAAATGCCAATAAACCGGGTGCAACGCCAAAGGCAACCAGATCGGAAAGTGAGTCGTATTCGGCACCGAATTTGCTCGTGGTATTGGTAAAGCGGGCAATCTTCCCGTCCAACCCGTCGAAAATCGAGGAGATAAGAATAGCGATAGCGGCGGCCTCGAACCGCCCTTGAATGGCGGCGATAATCGCGTAGAATCCTCCAAAGAGGCTGCAGGAGGTAAATAGGTTGGGAAGAATATATATTCCCCTCTTATTTCTAGGTGTTGATCTCGTGGACTTGTTCACTTTCATCAAGATATCCTAGTATGGTGTGACCGGCTTTGACCTTTTGCCCTTTTGTAACCATGATAGTGCAATGAGGCGGGACATAGACCTCGAGCCGCGAGCCAAATCGAATGAGGCCGAACCTTTGACCGGCCTCAACATGATCCCCCTTGTTCACCCAGCAGGAAATCCTTCTGGCAATATAACCGGCAATCTGGACAAAGACAATCTTCGTCTTGTTCTGCGTCTCCAGAGTAACGATATTGTGCTCGTTATAGACAGAGGCCTTATCCCTGTTTGCCGAGAAGAATTTGCCTGGGTGGTAGGAGAGCGCTATAATCCTTCCCCCCATCGGGATCCTGTTGATATGTGCGTTAAAAAGGGACATGAAGATACTTATCTTTTTGGCCCCATCCTGATACCGATTGTCCCCGTGCCGCAAGTCCTCTATGGCGAGCACTTTTCCGTCTGCCGGCGTGAGAATCGCCGATTTGTTGTGTGTGGGAAGCCTATTCGGGTCTCGGAAGAAGTAGATCATAAATAGTGTGATCACCATCATCGGAATTGCAGGGAGATCCCAGCCGAGGATAAGGAGGATAGCAGTTACAGCCATGCAAATGGCGATAAAGGGAATTCCCTCCCATGCAACGGGCAACCTATTGTGTATCCTTTTCTGTTGCAAGGTAAGTACCTCTAATCTCTTATGTTTATCTCATCCTGTAATATAAATTGTGGCGTTTGTCAATATAGCATACATGAAACGAGATGTATGCTCTTCTCAGACTATGCCAGGGGATTTTTTTCCTGCCCTGATATCCGCGCCTCGCAGATAGAGAGGAACAAGATCGCTTACGCTATCTGAGCTTCCTTTCAACAGCCTTTGTAACCCCAGAACTCCTATAGATGAGGCCCTCAGGTTCCAGAGGATTTGTGGTGCCAGCAAGGCCTTCTTCCCCACGTACTTTTGTATCATAGGAGCTTGAGCGGTGAAATCGTTGCCGATAAGGATGGTCTTCCTCTTGATCAACAGGGGGAGGTCTGCCACCTTTAGGCTGGCATCTTCCTCAATCCTGGTGAGCAGATTATCGGGGTTACGCCTGAAAAGCCCGGCAAATAGTTCCCCTTTTCTCGAGGTAACCACGGGGCAGATATCCTGCCTTGCGTAGGGAATCTGGCTCGCCAAACCCGCTAGGGTAGGCACACCGACTAACGGTATGCCAAGGCCTTGTGAAAGCCCTTTTGCCACAGCCAGGCCTACTCTGATACCGGTAAAGCTTCCTGGCCCTATGGCAACCGTTATGCCCTCAAGTTGTTCGGGCGTGAGGTGTGTTTTTTCGAGGAGATCATCGATACCCGGCATCAGATCCCTAAAGTGACTTGGTCCTGAGGAAAGGAGGTATTCACCCAATACGGTCTTGTTGTCCAGCAACGCCAGGCTATACTGTTTTGTCGAGGTATTTAAGGAAAGGATAATCAATTGTCGATTTTCAATATCTACTTACTTGGTTATTATTCGCAAAAGGTCATTGTAGAAGACGATGGCCATCAGCATGAGGAGAAGGAACAAGCCTATTTTTTGGGCCATCTCCCGTTTCTTTATGCTGATGGGCTTTCTCGTTACGATCTCAATCAGGAAAAAGAGGATCATTCCTCCATCCAGAACCGGCACTGGAAGGAGGTTTAAGATGGCAAGATTGACGCTGATTACTGCCATAAAGGGGATGAGGTAGCCGAGATTTTCCCTCGCGATCTCCCCTGCCATCTGCCCGATCATAATGGGGCCTCCCACTGTCTTGAGGGGCACGACGCCCTGAAACAGCTTTATGAGCACCAGAAACGTGAGAGATGTTATCTCCCATGTCTTGACTGCACCCTCCTTTATCGCCCTGAAAAGCCCCAGCCTTAACTGCTCTGTCTTTCCGCTTGTCACAATTCCGTTGAGCGCCGTTTTCACCTCCTCGCCAAAGATATTTTTTACGACCTCCTCCTTTGGAAACACCGTTGTTGAGAATCGGTTTGCCCCCCTCATGACCACCATGTTGAGCCCTTGTTCCGGGTTCTTCTCCACGAACTGCTTTATCTGGGCCCATCTCTCGATCCTCGTGCCTTCTATATATTCGATAATGTCGCCCTTGCGTATGCCGGCCTTATCTGCGGGAGATCCTGGCCTCACTTGGCCTACCTCCGGGGCTATAGTGGGATAGCCAGAGACAAGGTAGATGCCGCTGAACAGCAGGAAGGCCAGAAGAAAATTGAACACGGGGCCGGCAGCGGCAATGGCGATCCTATGCAATACGGGCTGGCTGGGGAATGCTCTGGGGGCATCTTCAGGGGCTATTTCCTCATCCTCGTTTTCACCCAATAACTTAACGTAACCGCCCAGCGGAAAGGCGGAGATCACGTATTCGGTTTCTCCAACGGTTTTTCCGATGATCTTCGGACCAAAGCCGAGGGAGAACTTCAGCACCTTCACCCTGAATAGCTTAGCCAGAAGGAAGTGCCCCAGCTCATGGAAGAAGATCAGTATGCCGAGTACAATAATAAATGGAATGATATAGTAAAATAGAATGCTCATTGCAGGTTACGAAGCTTCTCCTTAAACCAACCAGTAAGGAGTGGGTTAACATGACCCGTATTGATTTCTCCATATGGCTTAGGGTCCAAAGCCCAGCGATTAGGGCAAATTTCAATTCATAGCATGTTTGCCCTGTGCCGTGAGCCTTATGCCCTTGGCCTTTTCGAATATCCTCCTCAATCAGTTATAATAAGCGACGGTAACGCTGGTCTCTTTTGTTATGAATGTTTTTCGCTGCCTACCATCTCATCCAGGATCAACGCAGCCCTGACCTTTGCCCACCGATCTGCCTCAAGCGCACGATCAATGCTGTCGATAGGGTAGGGCTCATGTTGCTCCATGGTCCTCTCAATGAGCTGAGGGATTCCTAAAAAGGTGATTTTTCGGTCCAAAAATGCCTTCACGGCGATCTCATTCGCTCCGCTCACCACAGCTGGCATACTCTGCCCAGTATATCCTGCCTCGAGGGCCAAGTCCAGGCATCTGAATCTTTTTGTGTCCGGTTTTTCAAAACTCAGGTTGCCGATCTCCAGAAAATCCACTGCTGGCAGCTGTCCTTTTAGGTGTCTGGGGTATGAGAGCGCATAGGATATCGGTATCCTCATATCCGGAAGGGCCAGTTGGGCGATGATTGAGCCATCCATATACTCAACCATGGAGTGAATAATGGCCTGCGGGTGCAGGATGATTTCTATCTGATCCATATCCACGTCGAAGAGCAATTTTGCTTCAATCGCCTCCAACCCTTTGTTCATCATGGTAGCCGAGTCGATGGTTATCTTCTTGCCCATCTTCCATTTCGGATGTTGCAAAGCCTCCTCAGGGGTAACCGTGGAGAGCCTTTCCAGCGAACAATCCTTGAAGGGGCCACCGGATCCTGTAAGCACAATCCTTTTGAGATCCTCCCTGCGGTGTCCCTGGATCGATTGTTGGATTGCGCTGTGCTCACTGTCGATGGGCAGTATCTGCACGCTCCTGGCTCGTGCTTCCTTCATCAAGAAGGATCCCGCAACCACGAGCGTTTCTTTATTGGCAAGGGCGATGTCCTTGCCTGAGCGTATTGCGGAATAGGTTGGCAGAAGCCCGGCGGCGCCGGCCATTGCCGCCACGACGAGGTCTACCTCAGGGAGGGTGGCTATCTGGATGTACCCCTCAGGGCCGTCCACTATGTGCGTGTTACACCCATTGGCGAGCGCGGCCCTTAGATTATCCGCGAGCTTGGAATTTTCAACTGCTGCGAATCGGGGCTTCAGTTCCTGGATCTGGCTACAAAGGAGCTCTATGTTCCTGCCCGCGCCGAGCGCTACTATTCGGTATTCCTCGGGATTCTCCTTGATAACCTCTATGGCGTTATTCCCAATATAGCCGGTCGAGCCGAGAAGGCAGATGTTTTTCAAACTGAAATAGTTCCTTTATTATGTGTTTTTTCAACATTGGTCTCTTCAAAGGAAGCCAATCAATATCCTGCGGACGTTATGGATCAAACAGGTGCTATGCACCGAACAGAGCTATATAGCTCAAGTAGAGGTAGACTATAGGTATTGCGAACAGCAGAGCATCTATCCTATCGAGCAGTCCGCCGTGTCCCGGTAAAACCGTACCGCTGTCCTTTGCCTTAGAGATCCTCTTGAGCATTGACTCCGCTAGATCGCCGATTTGTCCGCCGATCCCCATTGCCATAGCTAATATCACAATGGAGGTGACAGATAAAGAGGGAAAGAACAGATATCCAAAGATGCCAGCGGCCGCGATGTTGGACAACAGGCCCCCTATGGCTCCCTCCCAGGTTTTACCCGGACTAATCCGCGACAGCTTGTGTTTTCCCAAGGATCTTCCCACATAGAATGAGCCCGTGTCGCCGGCGAAGATAACAGCTAGTATGAAGAAAACCCACCATTGACCCCGGGGGAGCTTAAAAATCTCGACGAGCAACATCAAGGGCAGGCAGATATAAAATGGACCCATGAGTATCCGGCCAATCTCGCCAATCTTGGGGGGTTTTCCCCGGTATCCGGCCATAAAGAGGGCGAGGGGTAGCATAATAAAGAGCGGGATGATTGCGATATAGTAAGAGCCCTTGACCAAGAGGGAACAAAAAAGCCCGGCGGTCAAGAGATAGTTGAAAAAGATGATCGTATGGGGCTTCTCAGGGCTTGTCATTGCATAGAATTCATTGAGGCTGAGTAGCGCAGCAAAGAGAATAAGGACGGTGAACACCCAGGTCGGAGCGAAGTAGACGAGCGCAACAAGTAAGGGCACACCAATGAGCCCTGTGAGCACCCTCTTGACGTGTGTAGTCATTGAGTTGGTTCGCTATCCTTTGGTGTGTCTTGCGATCTGTTCGCCAGTGGAGCCGAAGCGCCTTTCCCGTTTCTGGTAATCGAGCAGTGCCTCAAGGTATCTCTCTTTGTGGAAGTCGGGCCAGAGAGTGGGTGTTATGTAGATCTCCGTGTATGCTATCTGCCAGAGAAGGAAATTGCTTATCCTGTACTCCCCACTTGTCCGTATGAGTAAATCCGGGTCCGGCATATCAGCGGTATAGAGATAGCTGCTTAAACGGTCTTCCGTGATTTGTTTCTCCTTTAACGTGCCCTCTTCGATGTCCTTCAGCATATTTCGAACTGCACCGAGGATTTCCTGTCTCCCGCCGTAGCTTAGTGCGAGCGTGAGGGTCATATCATTATTCTGGGAGGTCCTCTCGATCGTCTGCCAAAGGGTTTTTTGCACCTCTGGTGGAAGCTTTTCCACCTGGCCAATACAGTTAAGGCGAATCCCATTATCGAGCATTTCTTTGCGTTCTGCCTTAAGGAAACGATTCAGGAGGTTCATCAAAGCCTTTACCTCATGCTTAGGCCTCCTCCAGTTTTCCTCGCTAAAGGCATAGAGCGTGAGCCACCGTATGCCAAGCTCCCTGCTGGTCCTGACCACATTTCGTACGGAATCTATGCCTTTTTGATGGCCTGCAATTCTGGTAAGACCCTTTTTTTTTGCCCATCGGCCATTTCCATCCATGATAACAGCGACATGGCGGGGCAATTTATCGGGGTTTAATCGTTCCATCTGCCTGCACGAAATATGTTCTCGTAAGGATAGTAGTATTTCATAATTTGTAGAATTTTCAAGACGTTCATGAGCTCAGAGAGAGCATTGAGGTGCCTGGAGGACAGCAGGTGCTAGAATTCAAGGATTTCGGTTTCCTTTTGCGTTCTGATTTCATCGATATTGGCAATAAACTCGTCGGTGTTTTTTTGAACCTTTTCCTGGTAGGCATACATTTCATCCTCTGATATCTCGCCCTCGTTTTTCAGCTCCTTCAACATCTCGTTCGCCTCGCGTCGATGGTTCCGTATGATTATCTTGCTATCCTCAGCCATCTTTTTTGCCATCTTGGCGAGCTCTTTTCTCCTCTCCTCTGTGAGGGGTGGTATTGATATCCTGATCAACTTTCCGTCGTTCATGGGGGTGAGCCCAAGGCCCGATTTCAATATGCTTTTCTCAATATTTCCAATAATGGTTTGATCCCATGGCTGGACGATCAGAAGCCTGCTTTCAGGGCTGCTCAGGGAGGCTATTTGATTCAGGCGCATTTGTGTTCCGTAACATTCAACCTTAATTCCCTCGATGATAGAGGTAGATGCCCTTCCTGTTCTCATCTTCTTGTATTCCTGATTGAGAACCTCGGCGGTTTTCTCCATCTTCTCGCGCATCTCCGATATGATTTCATCTTTCATCGCCTTCTCCTGCTATCAAGGTTCCCACCTTTTGGCCGGTAACTATCCTCTCGATATCCCCCCTTGTGCCGATGTTGAATACAATAATGGGGATGCCGTGTTCCATTGCCAGCGAAATGGCGGTGAGGTCCATTACCCCCAGTTTCTCCTTTAACACCTGTTCGTAGCTGATCCTGGCAAAGAGCTTCGAGGGTTTCCCCTTGGCCGGGTCTCGATCATACACCCCATCGACCTGGGTTGCCTTGAGAATGGCGCGGGCCTCGATCTCAACAGCGCGCAGGGTGGCGGCGGTGTCGGTGGTAAAATAAGGATTTCCGGTCCCCCCCGCAAAGATGACGATTGTCCCCTCCTCTAGGTGATCGAGTGCACGTTCCCGGTTGAATGTCTCTACAACGTTGGCCACCTCGAACGCGGTCATGACCACTGCCGAGGAGCCCGATACCTTGAGCGTGTCCCTCAGGGCCAGCGCATTGATAACTGTGGCTATCATGCCCATATAATCGGCGGTAACCCTGTCGATAGAATATCCCTGGGATTGGGCGCCCCTGAAGATATTGCCTCCACCGATAACCACGGCAATCTGGACTCCCCGCTCGTGGGCCGATTGGATATCAGCGGCAATGGAATTGAGGGCGGGGGGATGGATGCCACCCGACCTCGTGCCCATCAGCGATTCGCCGCTTAGCTTTAACAGTATGCGAGTGAATGCTGGTATCTTATTAGGGCTTGCCATGTGTTGACCATGAGTACCCTGCAAATATAGTCAAACGCAACATGGTTGCGATTTCTTTTGCCAGGAAGGGCTCCGTTTACCAGCACATCAGTGAATTCAGGGATTGTGGAATTGAGAGATTAGGCTGCACTATTTCCCCTCGGGCACCCCGAGCTGAAACCTCGCAAACCTGCTTATTATGATATTTTCACCGGTTTTCGCCTTCAGCTCATTGAGCAGGTCTTCGATGGTTATGTCCGGATCCCTTATATAGGCTTGGTTAAGGAGGCAGACCTCTGAGTAAAATTTCTTTAGCTTTCCCTCGACGATCTTTTCCACCACCTTATCGGGTTTACCTGCCTGAAGGGCTTGTTCTCGATATATCTCCTTTTCACTCTCCACTATCTCCGTAGACAGCTTTTCCGGTGAGATAGCGATCGGGTTTGTGGCCGCTATCTGCATGGCGATGTTTTTGGAAAATGAGGTAAAGTCTTCGGTGTTGGCGCTGAAGTCGGTCTCGCAATTCACCTCTACGAGCACGCCGATCTTTCCGCCCATATGCACGTAAGACTGAATCTGGCCCTCCGATGCAATTCTGCCTTCTCTCTTCTGGACCTTGGCGATGCCCTTTTTCCTCAGTATCTCAACGGCCTTGTCGATGTTTCCCTGGGAATCCATGAGCGCGTTCTTGCACGCCATTACTCCCACACCAGTCTTGTCCCGCAGCTCTTTCACGAGTTCAGTCGATATTTCCAATTTCCCTCTCCTCTCTAGCTTTCCGGTTGCATGTCCTCTGGGGCCGGGGACTCAGGCGTTTTACTTTCTTTCTGTCTTTTGGGTATAACGATGATGTCCGGTCCCCCTTTTCTCTCCTCGCTTACCGCGATCTCCTCTTCCTTGGTCGCCTCTAGCTCAGCCTCTTGGGCGGCCTCAAGCTCTTCCTCCGCCCTTAGCTTTTCTTCTCTCTGTTCATGACCCTTTATGCAGGCATCTGCAATAATGGAGCTCAGTAGCCTGATGGATCGTATGGCGTCGTCATTACCGGGGATAACGTAGTCGATGTCTTCAGGATCTCCGTTTGTATCAACAATGGCAACGGTGGGTATTCCCAGCTTTTTGCCCTCATTCACCGCAATTCTCTCCTTTTTGGTGTCGATGATATAGATAGCAGAGGGGAGCTCATCCATATTCTTTATGCCGCCCAGGCTCTTCTCCAGCTTTACCAGCTCTTTCTCCATCATCATCGCCTCTTTTTTGGTATAGCGGCTGATCGTTCCATCTCTTTTCATCTCCTCAAGTTCCTTGAGCCGATTGATTCTCTTTCTGATGGTCTCAAAATTGGTAAGCGTGCCTCCCAGCCATCGATTGCAGACATGATACATGCCGCATCGCTCCGATTCCTCCACCACCGTGTCCTGAGCCTGCCTTTTTGTTCCTACGAACAGCACGGTTCCTCCCTCTGATACCGTCCTCACGATAAAGCTATAGGCCTCTTTTAGCAATTTGACCGTATTCTGCAAATCTATGATATAGATGCCGTTTCTGGCCCCAAAGATATAGGGCTTCATTTTAGGATTCCATTTTCGGGTCTGATGCCCGAAATGAACCCCGGCTTCTAAAAGCTCTTTCATTGTCACTGCTGGCATCTTTCTTTCCTCCTTTCCGGGTTTTTTTCTCCTCCGCGGTCTTGCTCCACCCTCAACGGGCAACCCGGAGCCCGAGACCGCGTGCGTAATTGTTTAAAATAAATAGCACATTTTAGCGGTTTTTACAATTATCTGGGATGAAGCCCGGCAGAACTCTTCCGGCAAAAAGAAAGATAAGAAAATCAAGACCTTTTCTTTTTTACCTCTGCAATTGCCCGCTCCAGAATCTGAGCTACCTCCTCCACATTCTCCAAGCCAAAAAATCCACTGGAAGAGGAAATTATGGAAAAAGCACTAAATAACTTGGGATTTGAGGAGAAGGAAGTTTGAAGCCCACTACTGTGGAAGTAAATATCCCCACCGCCTGCTTTGTTTTTATGAATCTCGGTTTTGGATATTAAATCCAGTTCAAGGTTGGTAATATCTTGCTGGCGGAATCCTCTCTTTCGGATAATCACCCTCTGATTGGTAATTAAATACCGCTGGCTTCTGAGTAGCTTTGGCTCAAGCACAAAATGATAAAATAAAAAATAAATACCAACTCCGACAAAAAGCAGACCAAATAAAATCATAACCAAGGGAGCTCCGCTAATAATTACAGAAGCCTCCCAATAAAAAGCAAATCCTGCCCAGAATAAGAAAAAGATACCCCGAAAAAATCTTCCCGGATAAGAATATTTTACCGGTTTAC
>QMLW01000028.1 GCA_003646935.1 Deltaproteobacteria bacterium | reverse complement strand
CCTGGCTCGTCATCCACGATAAGTACTGTTTCCGCCATTCTTTTGCCCGTTTTCCGTTGCCTGCCCGCCATCGCTCTCGCTCAGGCGAGGCGGGCGGGTCCGTTGTCCGTTATTTACGTAACGTATCTATTTCAAACTAACTTGTTTGTATAGGAATTTCCTTTTTCGGAGCGGCGAAGCCGCGTTCTATAAAATTGCGAAGCAATTTTATAACTTGAGGCACTTTAGCCCTAGTCCAGACCTGGCAAAGCCTGACTAAGCAAAGATAACCCATGATTATTGATACATCAGAAGCAAGCGTATATTCAAATCACGTCGCACCAGGGCGGGCTCACGTACCATTTTACTCACCTTCTATTCCTAAACCCATCATCTCACCTGCAATAGCGGCAGCCCTCTCAGAGGCGCCACCCTGCCCGAGTTGATCCCTTACCATTCGGAGGCTCGCTCTCATATCCTCCCGCATGGCCTCATCCTCCAGGATGCGCAATCCCTCTTCAGCCAAACGGCTATCCGTTGCATCCCCTTGAATCAACTCCGGAACGATCTCCCCGCCGGCAACCAGATTCACTAAGCCTATGTGCGTTACCTTCGCGAGGAGCTTGGTGATCACAAAGGTGAGAAATGATACCTTGTAGAGTATTACCATGGGCGTCCCCGTTATTGCCCCTTCCAGGGTAGCTGTCCCAGAGGCGATGAGGGCAAGATCACAGTCCCCTAATACCTCCTTTGTATCGGCGCTGCAAAGGGTAACATCGAAGTTCACGTCCTTGAGGTAGGGCTTGACTGTCTCCTCACTCACGGTCGGTGCCAAGGGGAGCATGCAGCGTAAATCCGGGTAGGTGCGGGCAATTATTTTAGCTGCACCCACCATAGGTGGCATGTGCCGGGCAATCTCCTCATTCCTGCTCCCGGGCAATAATCCGACCACGGGAAACCGACGGCCGCCAAAACCCAGATGCCCTCTCACCCGCTCATTGCCCTTCCTTTCTTCGAGGCCATCGAGCAGTGGATGTCCCACGTATTCCACCTTGATACCGTATCCTGCGTAAAACTCTTTCTCAAAGGGAAGAATGACCGCTATCCTGTCAACCCGTTTGGCTATCTTTTTCACCCTCCTCTCCCGCCATGCCCATACCTGGGGGGGGATATAGTACAGCACGGGTATTCCAAGATCGTGGGCCTTTTTCGCGAGATGTAGATTGAATCCCGGATAGTCGATGAGTATCACGAGATCGGGCGGATTATCCTTGAGTGCATCTTTTAATTCATTCAGTGCCTTATGGATGAATCTCATCTTCGGCAGGACTTCTGTCATGCCCACTACGGCCAGCTCGGACACGCGATAAAGGATCCTCACCTCGGCTTCCTCCATCTTCGGGCCGCCTATGCCGAAAAACCGTATCCCTGGAGCCAGGTTTCTGAGCGCTGAGACCAACCTCGCACCGTACATATCCCCGGAGGCCTCTCCGGCTACCATCATTACGGTTTTTGCAGCGCTCAATTCAGGCCGATTATTTTCGTGTTATTTGCTCCATGATAGCGAGCGACACGGCAAGGGCATTCTTGCCGTCGATCCCGGAGACCTTGGGCTCAGCCCTCTTCTTGATAGCCTTCACAAAGGAGCTCAATTGATCGGCCAACGGGTCGCTATCGGGAAATATATCCTCGCGGTGGACCACGGGCGAACGTGCTCCTATGTGCTTCCTGTCGCCCTTCAATTGCGTCACGGTGATCCTTTTGTTGCCGTAATCCACCGTAATGTGGATATCGGGCTGGATTATCCGAAGCATCCGAAGGGATTCACTTGAGACCCGGCTGGCAGTCACGTTTGCCACCGTACCATTGGCGAACATAATCCTCACGTTGGCAATATCGATCTTATCGCTGACCACAGGCATGCCCACGGCATCGATATCCTCGATATCCGCATTGACGATATTCAAGATAATATCCAGGTCATGGATCATCAGGTCCAATACCACATCTACATCCGTACCCCTGTTGGTGAAGAAATTGAGCCGATGGGATTCAATGAAGATAGGCCTCGAGATGAGGGACTCCATCTTGATGACGGCCGGGTTAAATCGCTCGATATGTCCTATCTGGAGGACCGCATCATGCTCCTTTGCTGTTTCAATAAGCCTCTCGGCATCTCCCAGGTTGAGGGTTATGGGCTTCTCGATCAACAGATTCACGCCGTGACGCAGCAACTCATATCCGACCTCGAAGTGAGACAAGGTGGGAACCGCCAAGCTCGCGCCATCCAAAAAGGGCAGGAGTTCCTCATGGCTCGAATAGGCCGTGGTGTTATACCTGCGCGCCACCTCCTGTGCTCGGGCGAAATCTCGATCGGCAACTCCAACGAGGTCAACATCTTCCATAGCGGCGTACTTCTGGACATGCAACTCGCCCACATACCCCACCCCTATAACGCCCAACCGTAATTTTTTCATGACTATCTCGAAACGATGGAAATGTTGTTGCTGTCAGCCAGCCGAATCATCTCCTCTTTATCGAAGATGATGGTCTTCCCCGCCTCTATGGCAAGGATTGCTGCTCGAACGGACGCCATTACCCGGACGGTATGGACCCCTACAGCGGGCAGATCGAACCTAAGATCCTGATGGGGCTTGCTAACCTTGACGACCACTGCCCGCTGCTTGGCCAGCTCGCCTCCTCTTTGGATCGTCCTATCAGAGCCCTCAATGGCCTCCACCGCTAAAACAATCTTCCTCCTCACCACCACGCAATGGCCGATATCCAGCCGGCCGAGCTCCTTGGCCATCATCCATCCGAACTCAATATCGTCTCTCTCCTCCTTGTTCGGTCTCCTCCTGGTGAGACAGCCTGAAGGAGCCAGGAGTTCGGGCAGGTAGGTGGTTGAACTCATCACCGTTATCCCCTCCCTCTCGAGCTCCCCGGCAATGGTCCTGAGGATGTCATCATCATGGAAGAACGCCAGCTTTCCCATAACGGCCAGGCCCTTGAGATCAGGCCTCACCTTGGCGAATATCCTGGCCTTGTCGATCGTTCCGGCCATGAGAACACGCTCTACACCCCTGGATGTAAAGGCCTTGATCAATTGACCAAATTGACCAAGGCCTATCCACGTGATCTCGTCTACCTTGCCGGCCAGCTCGGCTAAGGTCTCGCCCTTATGTGCCACGGCAACGACCCGTACGCCCCTTCTCGTCGCTGAATCAGCGACGAGAAGGGGAAACTTACCTCCCCCGGCTATAAGGCCTATCTTTTCTATTTCCAATTGACAATCGACTATTTCAAATTTTCCTTTTCCTACCTCACCACGCCCCTCTTGGAGCTGGCCAGGAAATCGAGCAGCATGTCCAACTCCTCAAAGGGCGCTATCTCCTCCTGCACCCTTTTGAGCGCCTCGTTCATGAGCTGATGGTCGCGCCATATAATCTGGTAAGCCCTCTTGAGGCCGTCGATCTTTTCCCTAGAGAACCCCTCTCTCTTCAGGCCCCTCACGTTCAAGCCGTATAATTTTGCTCGAGCCCCAGAGGCCATCATGAAGGGAGGGATATCCTTAACCGTTGCTGACATCCCCCCGATAAATGCATACGCCCCTATCCTGACGAACTGGTGTATGGCAACCAGGCCGCCTATGATGGCCTTATCACCGATCTCTATGTGACCGCCGAGTGTTGCAGCGTTTGACATAATAATGGAATTACCGAGCATGCAGTCATGGGCAACATGGGCATATGCCATGAGGTAGTTGTGGCTGCCAATCCGCGTGACCCTATCCTGTTTAGTAGTAGCTCGGTTCACGGTTACGAATTCCCGTATGACGTTATCATCGCCTATCACGAGCCTGGTGTCCTCGCCCGAATACCCCACGTCCTGCGGGGGTAATCCAAGGGAGACGTAAGGATAGATCCTGTTCCTCTGGCCGATTACCGTATTCCCATCGATCACCACATGGGAATCGATGACGGTATCTTTTCCTATCTCTACCCGCTGCCCTATGACTGAAAACGGTCCAATGCTCACCCCGTCTGCAATCTTCGCCTCCGGTGAGACCACCGCGCTTGGATGAATATCCGCTCCCATACCCTTACCCTATCGCAGCCACTAATTCGGCCTCAGCCACGATTTCCTCCTGTACTATCGCCTTTCCCTTCATCTTCCATATCTTGGTGCCCTTTCTCATGGCGGTAAGCTCAAAGACGATCTGGTCGCCGGGAACCACCGGCCTGCGAAACTTCACCTTATCAATCGCGGCGAAGTAAATGGCCTTGCTCGCATCCAGGTTCATGCTCTCCGGTACCGATAACCTCGCCAGAATTCCCCCCACCTGAGCCATGGCCTCTATTACCAAGACGCCGGGCATAATGGGGTTTCCAGGAAAATGACCCTCGAAGAAAGGCTCGTCAATGGTTACGTTTTTGATGCCTACAACCCGCTCACCCAGTTCGAGTTCCATGATCAAATCAACGAGAAGAAACGGGGGCCTGTGAGGCAATATCTGTATGATATCCTGGTAGGTCAATGGTAAGTCCATTACCCTTGTCGCTCCTTTTCCTGTTGTTGTTCCAGTTCTCGGATCCTCTTGTCCAGCTCCTTCAGCTTCGCGGAATAGTCGGGGAGCCTCCGGATATGCCCCCTCGTTTTCAACCAGAGCCGATGGGACATACTTGGAAATCCCGCGACCACCTCGCCTGCGGGAATGGATTTTAAAACCCCGGATCCTCCAACCACCGTTGCCCGATCCCCTATCTCGAGGTGATCGATAATCCCTGTCTGCGGCCCTATGATAACATTCCTGCCGATCGTGGTACTCCCCGCAATGCCGACCTGGGCCACGATAATCGTATGTTCACCGATTACGACATTATGCCCGATCTGAACGAGATTATCCGTCTTTACCCCCTTCTCAATCACGGTCTTCCCCAGTGACGCCCTGTCGATTGCGTTATTCGCCCCGATTTCTACCTCATCTCCTATCTCCACGGTGCCCGTTTGAGGAATCTTGACGCTCACATCGCCATCTCTGGCGTAGCCAAAACCATCGCTTCCGATAACACTGCCCGCATGGATAATAACGTTTCTACCTATGATGCAGTTCGGCAGTATCGATACGTTCGGATAAACAACCGTGCCCCCTCCCACGCGAACCCCGTCCCCGATATAGACGCCGGGAAATAGGGTTACCTCATCGCCGATCACCGCATCCCTTCCTATGTACACCAAGGGGTAGACGGAGACCCCCTTTCCCATAACAACCCCTTCACCGATTACGGCCCTCTCGCTCACGCCCTCAAACCGAGGGACAGGGGGGGCAAACATGGCTGCCACCCGTGCATACGCCAGGTACGGATCAGGTACCACTAATTGCGACCCAGGAAAGAGATCGGTATGCGTCTTTACCATAACGGCAGATGCCCTTGTGGTCCGGAGCTGATCCCGCAGGCCCGGGTCAGCCAGAAATGAAATCTCTCCCTCCTTGGCCAGGGCGAGGGAGCCGATCCCCCTGATAACAATGGAAACATCTCCCACTACGGTACCGCCTACCGATTCCGCAATATGCTTAAGGGTTACCTCCAAGGCTATTCACCAATCTTCTCGTTCTGCCCTTGCTTTAACTTATCGTATGCCTCAATCACCTGATCGGTGATATCGATTGCCTTATTCCAATACAGCACTCCTCCCGACCGCTTCTCCAGGATCATTGCGTAGCCTCCCTCTGAGCCGATGGTTTCAATAACCGTGCCGAGCTCATCAAAGATCCTCTTTTTCTCCCGATCTTGGGCCCTGGCCATCTCCTCATTCAAATCCTGCAAGTAGTACTCCAACTCCCTGGCCTTTCTCTCAACAACCCTTCTCTTGGTCTCTTGGGCGTCCATACTCAACATCATGGACTGTTTCTCGAACTCCCTCCTCAACCCCATTAGTTCCTGCTGCTTCTCGTTGAGCTTGCTCTGGAGCTCGGCCTTCTTTTGCTTCAGCAGCTCAGTTGCTCGTTTCCCCTCCATTGATTCCTGAAGGCACCTTTGAAGGTCGATTACCCCAAGCCTGGTAAGCTCCTGCCCGAAGGCCATGCCGTGGACGCAGAGAATCAGGGCAACAGTTGTTGCAAAAACAACACACTTTCTCATGGTTAACTCCATTATTACAGTAGTTTGTATCAAGTACCGGTAACCAGATAGATCTGGCCCCGGATCTTACCCTATTCCCCTTTTCTTAGTCAACTGACCATGGACAATCCTTAGAATGGCGTCCCTATGGTGAACTCCCAGTTGCTCGCTGGTTCGCCCGGTTTTTTATCCAGGTTATACCCCCACTCCAATCTCAGCGGCCCAACCGGCGTATACCATCGAATGCCCATGCCAGCGCTTCGCCTGATACCGTCAAAGGTATAGGATTCATCCTTGGTGAATACGTTCCCTGCATCAAAGAACAGTACACCCACCACTCCTTGCTCTTTCTGGAGCGGAAACCGGAACTCGGCATTGTAGACCATCATCTTTTCCCCCCCGATCCTATCGCCGGTCATCGGGTCAATTGGTGAAATGGACCCATAGTCGAATCCCCGCACCGTGTTCATCCCCCCTAAGGTAAATTTCTCATAAATCGGCAATTTTCCCCCTGGCCGCTGTTCAACAAAACCCCATTTGCCCTGAACGGAAAAGGAGGAGTCCTGGAACAGGGGGAAAAACCAAGCCGACCGCGCCCTGTATTTGGTAAAGTAGTTATCGCCTTCCAGGGCCCCTCCTGCATACTCTATTGACAGCGAGTTTACGGATCCCCTCCGCGCGTTAAACCTTCTATCCCTGCTGTCCCTCGAAGTGCCGAGGGTTACACTTCTGGTGAGATTTTCTCCCTTCATATCCTGTATGATCTGGGCGGCTGTCTCCGATACATCCGTGATCTCGGCATTATCATGGGTGTAGATAACCGATCCCCTCATAAACTCGAATCCCAGCGGAAATCCGAACTTCAGCTTGCCTCCCCTGCTATGCTTGGTATATTCGTCATAATCGTACTCCCAGTCATAGAGATCGATGCCCGCCGAAATGGGCTTCTCGAACAGCCACGGCTCGGTAAAGCTCAGGGTATACCTCGTAGCCTTGGCGCTCACGCTCGCCCTCGCCGATACTATCTGCCCGAGGCCAAAGAGGTTGCTCTTGGACAACTCCAGCATTCCCATGGTCCGCTCCACCGAGCTATATCCAATGCCGAACGACAACATACCCGTCGGCCTCTCCTCAACGTGTACCTCAAGGTTCATCAACTCATCGCTGCTCCCCTTTTTCGTGTCAATCTCCACATTCTCGAAAAAGCCGAGCCGGTAGAGGTTCTGGGTGCTCCTCTTTATCTTCCTGCCGCTGAAGTATCCCCCTTCAATCACCTGGAGCTCTCGCCGGATCACCTTATCCCTGGTCAGGTCATTCCCGGTGATGGTTATCCTCTCAAACCTCACCTTGCTTCCCTTGGAAATCCGGTAGGTAATATCAACCTTCCGCTCCTCGTCGTCCTCTTCTATCTTGGGAAAGACATCCACAAAGGCATAGCCTTCATCCGCATAAATCTCGCTCAGACCTAGTGCATCGGCCCTGATAACCTCCCTGTTATATACCTCCTCATCTACGATCTTGAGATCCTGCATAAGCTCATCGGGCTCTTTGATCAAATCTCCCTCAATGCTGATATTGCGCACGGCATACTGGGGCCCCTCATCAACGGTGATCGTAATCGTAATACCCTCTTCTTCCTTGTAGGAGATCTCGGGTTCCCCGATCTTTGCCTTTATGTAGCCGTGGTTGTGGTAAAATGAGGTGAGCTTGAAGGTATCGCTTTCCAACTCCTTTTTATCGAGGTAACCCGAGTGCGTGAAAAAGGAGAAAAACCCCTTCTCGCTCGTCTCCATAACGTCCTTGAGTTCCTCCTCGGTAAAGTGATCGTTGCCCACAAATGCAATCTTCCGGATGTAGGCCTTCTTGCCCTCCTCTATCTTATAGATAAGTGCCACCTCGTTGTTGGGAAGCTCCTCGATCCTCTCGGTTATCTCCACCTGATAGTACCGCTTCTCATGGTAATGGTCCCGTAACCGCTCGATGCTGTCCTTGATCTCCTTCATGTTCACGATGGAGTATTCCCTGATGCCCAGGGCTTCCTTGAGATCCTTCTCGTCTATGTTCTCGTTTCCCTCAAACCTGATTTCTCCAATCGAGGGCTTCTCCACCACCTTGAAGATGACGATTTTGCCCCTCGGCCCCTCATCTACATCTATCTGGACATCCTCGAAATAACCCATTTGGTAGATGGATTTAAGTTCCTTATCGAGCAGCGCCGGATCATAGAGCGTTCCCTCCTGACTCTCGATGACGGCGAGGATCGCGTCCTCTTCAATGCGTTTATTTCCCTGAACCGAAACCGTTTCTATCTGCGCAATGCCTTCGATCCGGTTCGCAACCATCACCGCCGCCCTCTCGATCACCTCGGGGACCTCATCTATGGTTTCTCCCTCAACGAACACCGACAGGATGTTCCTGCTGGCTATTGCCGGTATCATGGTGAGGTCAAGACTGATGGTATCTCCAATCTGGGTGAGGCTTCCTCCGATCACCCAATCGATTTCCATTTTCCTGGCAACCTTCCTGAGCTGATCCACATCAGAAGCCCGTATCTTGGAGATGCTTCCCTTGTTTAGGGTATCGGGCTCCACGAGTTCAAATCCCTTGCCGGCCAAACGCGCGGTCAGCATGTTCTGCAGCCCCAAGGAGAGATGATCGGCCGGCTTCATCATGTGGAGCGTAAAGGGAAGGACGGCCACCTTGTCCTTTGACTGGGCCGCTACAAGGGTTGGCATTACGAGAGTGATGAAAACCAGGGGTATGAGCAGGCCCGAAAACAGATGGCAGCAATAGGGGAATCTATTTCGATCTGGTACCACCTCAGTGTTTGTCGAGCTTGCGGTGTTCATCAACCTGTCTCATCCTCCTCAAAGGCGTCGAGCCCTTGCACATAGTAAGCACTCAATAGTCTCCCGCATTTACCACATCTGACAAAACCTGTCAGCGGATTTCTTTTCCTATCCGTCCGATGAAGCATACGAATGGAGCCTTCTCGTTATCGAGGCAAGGGGAATGAGTCCTGTTCGAAAGAGGAAATTGGCATGATTTGGGATGAACACCCATGCGTAACAGGCAGTTTCACTTTAAGGCAGGAGATTCGAAAGGCGCTTCAGGAAATCCTACCGGTCCCTGCCCGCCCTGGCGCGATGAGTACTATTCCGAACTCACGCCATGGATTCTTAACATGGAAGACTATCACTTGCCATTTGCGTACAGAATCAGGTCTGGGCCAGGGTCGTTTGCGAATATTCTTCGGCGCTCGATACCCCGGATCATGATGTGGTGCAGGACACCGCGCGCCTGTATGAGGCAGGACAAGTATCCAGGCGGGCTTGTCTTGGCATGACTCCAGAGTACATCAGAATCAGATCAACTGAAAACTTACTTTTTACCAGCGTCCATTTTCATTATGGGAAGAAAAAGATAAAGGGTGGGAGTGAAAATGGAGTCAGAATATAACGGTCTAGTAAAGGGGCCTTTGTTTGAATTTTAGCCACTCCTAACCCTAATTTCTCAACCCCCTTCCGAATTGCAGGTCTTTTGATATCTGCTCCCTCACCATTTCAATGACTCTCCCCGCCGAACTATATCTCTTCAGCCATCTCACTAAGCACAATAATATCCAGTTCAACGACATTCTTTATTTCACTATCATTCGTTCGTTCTTTTCAACATAGTAAATCACCGGTGCGGTATCCAGGAATAGGCGACTCACATTGTGCAATCTATCCGTGATGTTGTGCTTGCTCTCTATTTCCACTGTTGTTCCCGGTGGTCATCAGATTCACGTCGCGTCCGCGTCACCCAGCTTTGTGCATCTTCGCCCGCGAGGGGATACGGCGCAACACCATAGATTTCATTCCACTTGCGGTGTTGGCCGGAGCCGGCTTGAGCCATACGGATTTTTGCAACCAGATGGGCGATAAGTTCCAAATTTTCTTCAGCGGTAAGTGCTTCGGTTTTTTTCTTCAATTCCTTCATGATTTGTATGCCCATTGTAAAACCTCCATTTGCGGGTGAGGTTTCTACTGCTTCCATTTTCTATATTTCTGAAAATGTACCCTCTACTATATATTTTGGCTCATCACGGATTAGTGTGAAAATATACTAAATATGCCTTTTTTCTGTAGACAAACCACTATATTTTCTATAAATAACAATGGGGAAATCTCTAGAAAGGGGTATTTCCCATATGTTATTATTACCTATCGGATTCGTTAAGGATGCTGCGAGGGCGGTGAAACGTATTTGCAAAGAAGAATTCACAGAGGTTAAGGATTCAGCATTAACTGAGTTGT
>QMLW01000027.1 GCA_003646935.1 Deltaproteobacteria bacterium | reverse complement strand
GTATGATGCTAACCTCATCTGCTAAAATGCCTGCCGATCCTTCACGGATTAACTCATCGGCCCAGCCATGGAAATTCTCCTCAAACCTAAGCACTTTCCTCCTGCCGGTAAAAACCCGGCTGAGCCGTATGGCCATCATGTTCGCTTCCTGGCCGCATGAGAAAAACGCCACCCTCTCAGACATGGGCATCAACTCCTTTATAAGTTCGGCCAACTCCACTTCAAGCTCGTGGTTCTCGCCGAAATGAACTCCCTTGGCCATCTGCTTCTGCACCGCTTCAACGATGGCGGGGTGGCTGTGGCCCATGATCAAGGCACCATGTCCCATGATGTAATCGATGTACTCGTTGCCATCGACATCCCACTTTCGCGATCCCATGGCGTAGGTGACATAGGGCCTGAATGGATCGATAACGCGAGCAAAATGGGTGGCTCCCTTGGCGGCGAAGTGGTTCACCGCACGATCATGTAATTTCTGTGACCCAGGATGAGCCCTTACGTATTCCTCAACCAACTGTTCTCGTGCGCTCATTTTACCTCTCCTTTACGCCTTCCCTGAGGTAGCGCAGCATCTGTTCTTTATCCAATCCATCGAGGCCCATCTTCTCGAGCGATCTCCCCTGGGACAGGAAATCCCTCTCGCAGATAATCGATCCCAGATCGATCATGGACTTGATCACGGGGACCTCCACCCCCAGTGCCCTCGCGAAATGGTACCGTGCCACCGTGCCTATGGGGATATCCTCGGTGAAGTACCGATCATCAATGGTGTTGGGCCCGTAGATGGTGCCCGATAGGGTTGCCACGCCAAAGGGAATGAAATACTCAGGAGCCATCACGCTGTACTTCGAGAAGAACTGCCGGTCGGGGTACTCGGGCACCATGGTGAGCCCCAGTGCTTGCATGATCCGCCGCTCCTCATGGTAAAACGCCATCTGCACCCTAGAGACCGAGGGACTCATCCCGTGTTTGTACATGTTCCACTGGCCCTTCGGGGCGAGGATATCCTCAACCTGTGAGACCTCCATGGCACCCACGTTGAGCAGGGATCCCGGAACATGCACCAGTGGATTCGCATTGGCCATGCCCACGCCAATCGCTGTATCGGCCCGTATGAACTCTGAAACACCGCTGAAGATGGGGGCATCCTTCATTGCCCCGAAAAACCTCTCACCATCCTTGCTGGGAAAGGCCTCGTAGATCTGGTTTGCCTCCCTCACCGTGCAATTGACCGTTCCGGGCTCTGAGACGCGAGTGCCGTAGGGAGCGGAATGCCATCCTCCGACAATGACCTCCGCCGTGCATGCCCTCTCCCCCATCATATTCCTCAGCACCAGTGAGCCGAAGTTATCTGGAAATATACTCACCACCTGTCCATCCTCAAGGTGAGGAATCATCTTCTCAAAGATCGGCTCGTGCCCAAACCCCGGGACGGCTACGATTACAAGCCCTGCACCCTTCAATGCCTTGGATATGTCCGTTGTTGCCAAGGCAATTTCCGCAACGCCGCTTCTCATGAAGTTCTTCGGATTCGACTGAACTCCCCCCAGCTCTATCCTGCGGGTCTCCAAAACCTCCCCCAGCGATCTGGGGGCGAACTCAGGCAGATCGTAGAGGCGTACCTCATACCCATCGAGCGCGAAATCCGCCGCCTCGGTTTGGGCGATGGCGCCGCCCCCCAGGATCGCCACTGGCTTCTCCATAATGCTATCCTTGCTCATGGCTGCCTCCCCTCACATAACCTTTTATCAATGCATTGGTAATTAAATTACTTATAAAGAAATAAGAAAATTGTGTCAAACAGGAGTTTATCGATTGTGTTGGCAGTGACATCTGCATATTATCACGATGCCTAAACGAATAAGGTTGAGTTTCTCCAAGATATTTTGCTATGGTACCTTCTCACTGATCACTGGAGGACGTAAAAATGGAAAAATCGAGTGCCGGCATGATGACACAGGCTATTGTCGATTTCCTTATCCTCAATATCCCTATCTTCAGTCGATTAAAGGGCAAGGAATTAAGGAGCATTGAGCAATACATGAAAATCCTTGAGGTCATACCTGGAGAAACCGTCTTTAAGGAGGGAGAGCAAGGAGACTATGTGTGTTTCGTGGTAGAAGGTTCCCTTGATGTGTTGAAAAAAACCGAGTCTGGAGAAAACATCGTGATATCCACGCTCTCAAAGGGGCGTTCCATCGGTGAGATGGCTATTATAGATGACCTCCCTCGATCCGCAACCGTGAAGGCCAAGGATAAATCAACCCTGCTTACCCTATCAAGGGAAAGCTTCGACTACATATTAGCAAAACACCCGGATATAGGCGTCAAGATTCTCAAGGGTTTGGCGAGCTTGCTCTGCATGAATCTGCGCAAAACATCCAGTAGGCTCGCCGAGTATATGCTGCCGCTCAGTTGATCGATAAATTTCACCTTAAAATTTCGTGTGCTGTATCACCGGCTTCTTTACTCAATCAGCTCCAAGCAAAGAGCTCATTTCTAGTTCAGCAATGAAGTAATCTCTATGTTTATAGAAAAACATTATTGATACAGGGGATAAGTCCGGCTATATTATTTTGATTGGCTTGCTGCTTAACATGCTCGGAAAAGGGGAACGTAATCTACAGGTAGGTTAGGGCTATTGCGAATACCAGTAAGATAGCACAATTAAGGGTAAATAATCCTGAATTGAACACAAAGATCATCCGCATCCAATCCGGGGGGACGTAAGTATCATCGGTGCACTAGTTAAGCTAATCAACGCTTATCAGAGGGATACCATGCAAAGGGATTTTCATTTCTACACCATATACGTGCTCTGTCGGTGCAACGGGATATCAGCTGAGAACTCCAAGAGGGTCGCCTACGCATCCCAGCATACAGACGATGCGAAATACGAACATACCCTCAATTTTGAAAACGGCGGCCGGTTTCAGCAGGTCCTCTCAGCCCATAAATTCCTTCATCCAGGGGTCTTCGGCCTTGAGGCTCAATACAGAATTTACGTTCCCTTCCACTTTCTCCCCGGGAACACAGGAGATAGGTTCCAGGAACGCATGGTATGCAGGCAGAATAGCGAAATAGCTCAACACATGGTGGGAGAAGCGGCACAGCTAAAGGGAAAATCCTATCAGCTCCACCGCCTTGGCATAGCCTTGCACGTGTACGCGGATACCTGGTCGCATCAGGATTTCTCCGGGCTTCAAACCGAGTTAAACGATACTGAGGATATCGACGTGCTCAATGAAAAAAGGATTGGACTCGTGAGGATCTTCACCGGTTTTTTTAGAGACATCACCGAGTCTTTGATACCGCAGGTTGGCCATGCTGAGGTCGCCACCCTTCCTGACGAACCCTTTCGGGAATGGACCTTCTACCACGTCTACCAGAAAAGGACGATCCATAGGAAGAACTGGCTGATCTGTCAGGATGCCGCAAGGAGCATCTATAGGCAGATAAAGGCCTTTCTCGCCAAGAATCCCGAATACAAGGTTGATACACCCGTCCCATGGGGGAGCATCAAAAAGACCGTAACGGATCTATTCAGACAAAAGGGGAGCCTCGAGGAAAGGTGTTCCAATTGGGCCGAAACGATTCGCGACTCCGCGTTCGGCTTTGCACCGCAAGGTGAGGAGAAAGGCCTGTCATACGACGACAGGGAGTGGTTCAGGGCAGCAGTTGAGGTCAAGACAGTTGACGAAAAAGAAGCCTATCACCGAAAGGATGACTTTCACATGAGCGACTGGAAGCATTTCCACGACGCGGCTGCAAGTCACCGATTCCATGTCCTTCACGAATCCCTCGCACCACAGGGAATCGTCTGCGGGTAAGTGTTTCCATGCTCAAACAACTATTCGTTCAAGCTTGGCAGCCATCCCTCACTGAGCTGCTCACAAGCACCACGAGGCATGAAAGCCCATGATTATTGATACCGGCTTGGCACTTATCGTCCTTTATGTCCTCGCTATCTTCGCCTATGTACAAGTCGGTGTAGGCAGACAAAAGATGCTGGGAGCCAATTCGCCCAACGCCATGGCATGCGTTATGAGGGCCTTGGATTTCTCCGATACCCCCTTGTCCCGGGAACGGTTAATGGTAGGTCATTCGAGCTCAAGGTAGAGCTTCTTGAGATGTTTACCATTCACACGGGACGCTCCTTTATGGCGATGTTCTAGGAGCTAAAGGGAAATTTCTTCTACAAAATAGAGGCAAAAAAAGGCTGGCGCTTTTCTCGAATTGCAGCATCTCGGCCCGGATTCACGCCTTAAACGGGCGATCGATCATTCGATGATATGAGCGATATCTTATGCGATGATGATGAAGAGTGTAATCCCTACCTACCTCTTGGCCCATAGAAGAAACGCCCTGTAAGAGCTTTTATCAATCGAAGGAGAATCTCGGGCGAGTATCGCGAATCGCAGAGCTCAGGTCATGTTTCGATCACGGTGCATCATAAGAAACGCTCATAAGTTGGAAGACCTATTCGATGTGCTGCTCCGTATTGCCCAAAAGCTGGATTCCTGATAGTATTCTTTACCTCCGAGCAGGCGGCCGGATAATGGGCGGCCTTTTTCGATATGAGGCTATCCGTTCAGTGAGGTAACAGTTCTCAATACGCGCTCTACTGATACAAGATTGTAAACATGGAAACATTTACCCAACTAAAGGACTTCGTGCTCAACCCCCAGTATCATTCGCAGAGGGAGAAATGCGTGCGGACACTGGATATGAACACCATCGATGCCCCCCTCATCGAGATCGTTAAGGGATTTCTCGCGCTCCCCTACTGCTTCACCTTGCAATGCTGCTACGGGCATTTCCTGCACGGCGAACAAAGGAATCCGCAAAACCTCGAGCCCCTGCCCATTTCCGACAGCACCTCAGAGGTGGAATACAGAATAGCCTACCTGGCCCTGTGCATACAGGACAACGACTCGGGAAAGGGGCTATTCAACGAGTTGAATGAGATCCCTGATATCGACCCGGCATACATCCAATTCGGGTGCGCTGAATGGTTCTGGGAACAGCAGGTGAACTCCTACGCGCTCCAGGTGGAACCGGAGAGGCACAAGAACAAGGATAGCGTTTTCATCGGCTATCAGGAGGCACGCCACATACAGAAGATCAGAGATGAATTCTTCGGCCAGCTCAAAAGGCTAATCGAGAAGAGAGTTATTCGATGATGAACTGGTCGTTACCCTTACTGATTTATTCAGAACCTCTCTGCTAAATGCCCAATGCCCACCCGTGTTTCTCTTCCCTTGAAAGCCCTTTTGTTCTATACTTCAGGCCATGGGAAAGCGTGTGATAATCGACACCGACCCAGGGGTAGACGATGCGCTCGCGCTCCTGCTCGCCTTCAAATCCTATGAGCTTCACGTTGAGGCAATCACCACGGTGAACGGCAACGTAGCGGTGGACCAAGCAACGAGGAATGCCGCCCTGCTCCTCGAGCTTCTTGATCCCAGTCCTCGACCTATCTTAGCGATGGGATCAGTACGAGCCGCGAGAAAACGCCCAATCAGGACGCAATCCGTGCACGGCCCTGATGGGCTCGGGGGATTGTATCGCTTTAAAAACCGCGACGGAAGCCCTCGATACCCCGACGCAACACTCCCCGTGCAGATCTTCGATGCCACTGAGGTATTCTTCGACCTGCTCAAACGTTACCCCGACGAGATGAGCCTCATCATGCTGGGGCCGCTCACCAACCTCGCCGAGGCCCTGAAAAAAGACCCGAGGCGTGTAAAGGGCCTGCGAGAGGTGGTGATCATGGGCGGGGCCATAGGTGTACCCGGAAACATCACCCCTGGGGCGGAGTTCAACATCTTCATGGATCCCCAAGCAGCTCACCGGGTATTCCACTCGGGTCTTCCCATGACCCTCGTTCCCCTGGATGTGACCGAAAGGGTCTGCCTGGAATCCGAGGAAATCAAAGCGCTTGCCCGGATTATGGAAGAACCTTTGGGTGGATTTGTGCGCGATATCACGGGGAGATCCATCGCATATACGAGGGAGGCCCGAGGGATGTCGGCGATCTACCTCCATGATCCACTCGCCGTGGGAGTGGCAATTGACCCGACGATGGTAAAGTCTGCCGACCTCCATGTTGAGGTTGAAACGAGCAGGGGCATCACCTACGGCATGATCATCGCCGATACGCGTGCAATCAGTAATAGCTTAAAGCCGCCTAACCTTGACGTGGCTTTGGAGGTAGAATCAGAACTGTTTCTCACCTTCTTCAAGGAGCGCCTATGCCAAAGGTCGTGGTGATCGGCTCAGCCAACGTGGATCTCACCGTCAAGGTAGATCGCCTGCCTGAACCTGGAGAAACGGTATCAGGGGGCGAGCTCTATACCTCCTTCGGTGGAAAGGGCGCGAATCAGGCCGTTGCTGCTCTTAGGGCAGGGGCTGAGGTGAAATTTTTCGCAAAAATAGGCCCTGATCAAAACGGTGAGGCCATTATCAGGAATCTCCAAGACCTCGGGATCAGGACCGATTATATACAGAGGGATGCCTCACTCCCCTCAGGCGTTGCCCTCATCATGGTGGACCGTGCGGGCAACAATGCCATACTCGCGCCGGTAAAGAGCTCGTGGATCTGGGATGCACCCAGGTGATCATCACGCTCGGAAAGGACGGGTGCTGTTGGGTGGGGAAGGATACAGTCCAAGACTTTCCCCCCTTTCCCGTGAACGGGGTTGATTCCACTGCCGCAGAGGATGCCTTCAACGGAGCACTGGCCTGTGCCATAGCAGAGCGAAGCTCCATGGTAGAGGCCATCCTCTTTGCCAGCGCAGCAGGCGCTCTAACCGTAACCCGAAAGGGGGCTCATAATTCCATTCCCACCAGGGATGAGATTGCAAAGCTTCTTGAATAAACGTAGAAATATCAAAATCAGCCTCAAATCGATCGCTTGCTCACACGCACGCCCATACGTGCTATCTGATTGGTTGCCTTTAGTCAAAGATCTGGGTTTTTCCATAATATGGATGAGGGATTCCGAATCCCGATCCTTTTGTGAAAGAAGGAACCTCAGGAGGTAATGAGCGGATTTATCTGGGACATAGACCCGGTGGCCTTAAGGCTAGGACCTATACAGATTCATTACTATGGCCTGCTCATCGCGTGCGTGCTGGTCATCGGATATTACCTCTGGAACTGGCAGATGAGGAATGCCGGGTATGACCCTGATCAGGTTATCACCTTTCCATTCTATATCGGGATCCTTACGGTGGTGGGGGCACGGCTCGGGCACTGTTTCTTTTACGAACCCGCCTACTATCTCGCCCATCCGATCTCCATCTTCAAGGTGTGGAAGGGCGGGCTGTCGAGCCACGGGGCAGCAATCGGCATGCTCGGGGCCATATTCCTCTATTCCTATACCAAGAAGATTCCTCTATACCTCATGCTGGACAGCAATTCCTTTGTGGCAGCCCTTATCGCCACCCTGGTGAGGATCGGCAACTTCCTGAACAGCGAGATCGTGGGACGCATCACCGATCTTCCCTGGTGCGTGCGCTTCATGCGCTTTGAAGACGGGGGAAGGTACTGCCGCCACCCCAGCCAGCTCTACGAGGCGTGCTTCGGTCTGGGGATATTTATCGCCTTGCTGCTCATCGAGCGAAGGCTCGGTAAAAGGCGACCGCCGGCCTTTTTGAGCGCTATCTTCATGGTAGCCTATTTCTCCTCCCGTTTCATCGTGGAGTTCGTTAAAGAACCACAGACACTCCCTCCCACCTCCCCTTTGACGATGGGGCAATATCTCAGCATCCCCTTTTTTCTCATCGGCCTTGCTTTGCTTGTCTTCTCCTTGAGGCACCGCCACGAAACTCCGCCGTCTACCCCGAAGGGACCTCCTCAGCGCGAAAAGCGCAGAAAGAAGAGAGCAACAAGCTAGCCCTTTACAAAGGCTACCCGCAATGGTATGAGGCAATCAGGAGATCATCACTATCACCTCCTCATGGATTGCGTAATGGATAAGGAAAGGCGTTCAATCCTTTGCCCGAACTGCAGGAAACTCATAAGTCAGGATGAGCCGCGCTGCCCTCACTGCGGGATCGCAAACCCCGGATCGTGGTGGAAAAACAATATCGGTGCCAGGGTATTCTTCGGCACAGACCAGATCATTAAATGGATTATCTATGCGAACGTTACCCTGTTTATCATATCGCTGTTGCTCTATCCCTTGTCATCCGGCATTTCGTTGAATCCCCTTGCCCTCTTATCCCCCTCGAACAAGGGCCTCTTGCTTCTTGGGGCTACCGGTACTGTTCCCATTGACCGACTCGGTCGCTGGTGGACCCTTATCTCAGCGAATTACCTCCACGGCGGCATCTTCCATATACTCTTCAATATGATCGCCTTCAGGCAGATCGCCCCCTTTGTGCTTCGCGAATATGGGATCAACCGCATGGTAATAATCTACACAGCGAGCGGGGTATGCGGGTTCCTGGTCTCGTACTTCGCGGGCATTCCATTCACCATAGGTGCATCGGCAGCAGTATGCGGCCTGATCGGCGCAATCCTCTACTACGGAAAAAGCCGAGGAGGATTGTACGGGCAAAGCATCTTTAGGCAGATTGGAGGCTGGGCCCTTGGGATCTTCTTCTTCGGGCTTTTGATGCCGGGGATAAATAACTGGGGGCATGGAGGTGGAATGGTCGCCGGCGCGGTTCTTGGTTTTCTCCTTGGTTATAGAGAGAGGATGAGGGAACGAGCGTTCCATAAAATACTCGCAGGTGCTTGTATCCTCATAACGATACTGGCACTCCTCTGGGCGGTGGGATCCGGCATCTACTATCGATTACTAGGATAGTATCGAACTCATACTCGCACACACCTATCTCAAAATGGGATAGAGAATGAGGGGACCTGATTGCAAGCTATGCGTGTATCATTGATTGGTATGGCGGGATCGGGGAAATCATACTGGTCCCTGAAGCTCTCTGAACATGGTTTCGTCCGCTTCTGCTGTGATGAGCTGATTGCCGAAAAGCTTGCCCCTGAGCTCGCCGGTTCCGGGAGCCACCCCATGACCATGGGCGAGTGGATGGGATTCCCCTACGAGCGGGGCTATGAGGAGCGTGAAGCCCGATATCTCGCCCTTGAACGGGAGACCATGGCCGAGATTATCGCCTACCTTGAGGATCATGAGGATACTCCCCATGAGGATATCGTGGTGGATACCACCGGCAGTGTTATCTATACGGGGAATGACAATCTGGCACGACTTCGTCTGCATACCACGGTGGTGTACCTGTCAATTGAAGCTGATGTGAGACAGCAACTTCTAAGGGATTATATCTCAGACCCTCACCCCATGCTTTGGAGGGGTGTGTTTCATAAGGAGCCACACGAGACAAACAGGGATGCCTTAGCACGTTGTTACCCAATGCTCGTGGCTGAAAGGGAACGGCTGTACGAGCAACTCTCCGATGTTACAATCGACTACCATAGACGAAGGGAGCGGGGATTTACGGTTCATGATTTTCTAGCCACCGTGACCTCATAGTATCCTACGGAGAGCGCTATGTTAACAACAGCTTTACACGATACACCCAATATGGCAGATTTACGCTTTCTCCTACATCCCCTATCTCCCAAGGCGTCAATAGGTTAAGAGACGATAACCGAGATGAACACGATTACCTTATGGTTTCCCCTGGTTCTCACGTTTCTGGCTGGGATCTCTACGGGTTTCGGAAGCCTCATCTCTTTATTTATCAGGGAGTACAAGAGGAGTTACCTCCAGTTCTCGTTAGGGCTTTCAGCAGGCGTAATGGTGTATGTTTCTTTTGCGGAGCTCTTGGCCTCCGCTACTGAAACAATCGGCTTTCTAAAGGTAAATATAGCGTTCTTCAACGGTATCCTCTTAATCATGGCCTTGGATTTCCTCATCCCCCATGAGTATATCGAGGAGCGCATTAGGGGGGGGTCCGGGGATAGAAAGCTGATGATAATGGGGTCTTACAGGCCTTGATTCGCTAATACCGTGCCCACAGCGCTATTGAGGGGCATGAGCTATTTTATCTCTGAAATTTCTGTTTAAAAATGGGGTCTTCCATGGACATCTATCGCTTTTTGTCAAAACACAGCATTGACTATGAACGTCATGACCATCCCCCTGTATTCACCTGCGAAGAGGCCGATCGCCTCGTCCCTGAGCTGCCGGCCGCAAAGACGAAAAACCTCTTTCTTCGAGACAAAAAAGGCCTGCAGCACTTCATTGTACTGGTCGGATACGAAAAAGCGGTCGACCTAAAAGCGCTTTCCTCGCTTCTGGGCATTGGTGGTCTCGGCTTCGCCTCTCCTGAACGGCTCAAGAAATATCTCGGCGTTGACCCAGGCGCGGTTTCGATTTTGGGGCTCGTCCATGATGCAGGCGGTGAAGTCGATGTTATTATTGATG
>QMLW01000026.1 GCA_003646935.1 Deltaproteobacteria bacterium | reverse complement strand
TTGAGCTCGGGGCCGAAAGGCCTCTTGGTCGAACGACTTGCTACAGGGATAGAAATTTTCACCTTTCGCCATAGTAGCGATAACATCGCGTTAGATAAAATCGTGTAACGATTTTATTGGATGTAATGCATGAGAGTTGTTCTTGCAACCTTTGGATCCCGAGGCGACGTACAACCCATGTTGGCCCTCTCATTGGCGCTGAAGAAGGCCGGGCACGATGTGCTGCTCGCTGCTCCCCCTGAAAAGGCATGGTGGGCCGAGCAGCTGGGATGTCCCTTTTCGCCTCTGGGAAGCGATGTCACCGCGTTCCTCGACGGCATGGAGGATGCCTACTCCTTCTGCTCTGCGATCAATTTTCTTCGCTTTCTCCGGATGGAGGTGATCTCACAGTTCGATGTGTTTCCGAGGATCATTGCGGGCGCCGATCTGGTGGTAGGCTCATCGTTAGTGTTTGCCCTTGCCACGGCGGCCGAGTACATGGGAATTACCTACCGCTACATCGCCTTTACCCCCAGCTTCTGCCATCCGGATATCATCCCTCCCAGGAAAAGGGGATTCCCGTTGAACCTATTGGCTGCGATGGCTGTCTCTCTGAGAGGGTATCTCCTCACTGCGTGGATTGCAGGCATGGGTTTCGTCGATGTGCAGCGGAGAAAAAAGTAACTTGGTGTTTCGAGTGTCCCGAGTTTCCCTGATCTAATGACTTGTCAAACGTCGTGAATATCCTATATTCGAAGATAAGGTAACGGGATAGCGACTCGTTGACAATGTAACTCTAGACAGTGGGGTGTGTACATGGAGCAGGCAATTGATCCTAAACTTCCACTCCTGCAGGATGCTGATGTGGAAGGCAAGGTAGTACTCCTTCGTGTCGACCATAATGTGGTCAAAAAGGGCCTGATCCAGGATCCGTACCGGATAGACCAGACCATCGGCACCATCTTTAATATCGTCGAGCGGGGAGGCAGGCCGATCATCATGACCCATATCGGCAGGCCCAAGGATAAAAACGGAACAATCACCGTGGATCAATCCACCTCGGTCGAGCCGATCGCGGAATATCTAGAGCGAAAACTCCACACGAGGATCTTCTGTCCCCGATTCAGGCCGGATGGAGATCAGGGCATCAAAAGCATTGATACCTCGATAAACCTTGCCATTAGAGACCTGAAAGAAAAAAGGCTCGGCGCCATCTACCTGCCGAATACAAGGTGGTTCCAGGGAGAGGAGTCGGAAACAGGGCAGAGGGAGGAATTCGCCCTGCAGCTGGCCGGGCTCTCCGATGTGTACGTGAACGATGCGTTCGGTTCCTGGCAGCCTCATGTCTCTACCTACGATATCACGAGGTACCTGCCGTCCTTTGCGGGGTATCTGCTGCAGAAGGAAATCCAGAACCTGAATCAGGTCCTTACGCCCCAGAGGCCGTTTATCGCGGTGGTGGCCGGGGCGAAATATAACACCAAGATCGGACCGCTCAATGAAATTTACAAGAAGGTGGACAAACTGATACTGGGCGGCATTATTTACAACACATACCTCTGCGCTAAATACGGCGTATCGATCGAGGGTATTGGAATGGATGATGTGGAGGCAGCGAAACACCTGGTGGAGACGGACAAGAGGCATCATAAGATCATGGAGCTCCCGTTTCTGTATGAGTCCGATACCATTGAGGGCAAACTTGAGGGGAAATATCGGATACGATCGCTTGAGGAGTTTAAGGCGGGGAGGAAATTTCACTACATCCTGGATATCGCCCAGGAATCATTCTCCGACCCAACCATATCAGCGGCCTTGGACGAGGCGAAGACCATTTTCGTCAATGCCGTGATGGGCTATACCCCCTACTTTACTGAGGGTTCGGCCGCTCTTGACAGCAGAATAGATCATAACACCGAGGCAAATAAGCTCTATGGGGGAGGCGACACGCTCCAGGAATTCAAAAACCTCTGTCCGGGCCTCTACCTGTCGACCCTGGACAACTCGAAGTATTATTTCTTTACCGGCGGCGGCACGGTGCTCAAGGCAATCGAGGAGGGAACGCCCTATGGGCTGGCGCCGGTGAAGGCATTGATCGAAAACGGCGGCAAGATCCCCTGAGCTCCACAGTAGCATCGGAATTGTCAGGCGAATACAAGGCGATTATCAAGAGAACAGCCGCCTAGGTGCAGGACGAGAGATCATTCGGCCTTCTAGCGCGGATGTTCTTCTCTCTAAGCTAGTGCCGCTTATTGACTGCTTCCGCATGCCATCGCTCAGCGCATTTGTACAGGATATTGAGCGCCGAGGTCTCCTGTTGCACCTCTCTAAATCTGTCGAGCGAGAGATTGAGGGCATGGCATAGTATAGTCCGGTTCACGAAACTGTGGCTGCATAATAGCAGGGTGCTTTCAGGTGAGGATCGCGTGGTAATTCTCTCCAGGGTATCCATTGCCCTGGCCTGCACCTCTTGGAGGCTTTCTCCTCCAGGCATAGTGACGGATAACGGCGTCTCAAGCCAGGCCTTCCGAAAATCCGGGTATTCCTCAGCCCATTGCTGGGCAGGCATTCCTTCAAAGTCTCCCAGATCCATCTCGGCCAAGCCCTCGGCCTGAAACAGGGGAGCCGATGCGTGGAAGGCCTTAATGATTTGTGCCGTTTCCAGGGCACGAAGCAGAGGGCTGGAATAGATGGCGGCGATGGGCTCATGCCTCAGTGCCAAAGCCAGGGCATGGGCCTGATTCCTTCCCGTGCGGTTCAAGGGCACATCGCTCCTGCCCTGGAAACGACGGACCTTGTTCCAGTCTGTTTCTCCATGGCGGACGAGCAAGATGCGTATTCGGGTCTTATCGCCCTTCCTTTTCATGTATCCCCGTACTCTCCCTGATCGAAGCGGCACTTGGAGCGGTCGTGTTTGAGTTGTTATGAGCGCGCAGTCTCCCCCTCACTGACGATGCAGCAATGCCCCCGAGGCAGAGGATTACAAAGATAGTGAATGCGACCCTCGTGCCTTTTATAAGGGATGGATAAACCTCCACGGTGATAGGAACCCTCCCGATGAGCACGGCAAATACCAGAGTCGCAATCCCCATGCTGATCATCATCCCAACAAGGCGCATGGTGCCCACTGATCCCGATGCCAGGCCGTAGTATTTTCTCTCAACCGAGCCTATTATGGCGTTGGTATTCGGCGAGGCGAACAGGGCAAGCCCAAAGCCGAGCACCACCAAACTGCCCACAATAAACAACACGGTGGTGGCTTCAGCCAGCATCGTGAAACACCCCAGCCCTATGGTGGTGATGAACATTCCCGCTGAAGCGACAATCCGGGGTTCGATCCTGTCCGAGAGGCTGCCGGCCAGCGGTGAGAAGGCAGCCTGCACGAGTGGCTGTGCCACCATGATCAAGCCGGCGTTTTGGGGGCTCAGGGCCTTGATGTGCTGAAGATAGAGGCTCAGCAAGAAGGTCACTGCGAATGTGGCGCTATAGTTGATAAGGGCAGCGAGGTTCGAGAAGGCGAACACCCTATTGGACATGAATAGCGCAAGGTTAAGCACCGGGTGCGCCGTATGCATTTCCCAGACCACAAATACCAAAAAGCTTATGACACCACAAAGGATCAGCACGAGACTCATCATGGCGGGAAGCAGGGACAGACCAGCCATGATGGCCACGAGCGAGAGTCCATAGAAGATGGTACCAGGAATATCAAAGGCCTCACCCCCTGCCTCGGCCCACTCTCCGGGGAGCCTCCAGCGTACCACCGCAATAATGAGCAATCCAAGGGGTATGGTGACCAGAAACACGCTCCTCCAGGTACAATGCTGTGTCAAGAGTCCTCCCAGAAATGGGCCGAGTGAGAGGCCTATGTATACCGCGGCGATATTGATCCCTATAGCCTTGCCCCGCTCATGAGGCGGGAACACCGAGGTGAGGATTGCGATGCCGGTGGCGAAGATCATGGCACTCCCAATCCCCTGAAATACGCGACATACGATGAGCATGAAACCGGATGTGGCCATAGCCGAAAGAAAGGAGGAGATCGTGAACAGGATAACCCCTTGGGTGAAAACCCTCTTCCTCCCGTAGATATCGGCGAGCCTTCCAAAGGGAACCAGCGACACCGCTGCGGCTAATAGGTATGAGGTTGCAACCCAGCTCAGCACTACGGCATTGATCCCGAACTCCTTCGCTATGGAAGGGAGCGCGAGGTTCACCGAAGAGCCCATGAATGGCGTGAGCAGCGAGCTCAACGTGGCAATTAGGAGCGCGGCTCTTTTACTTTCCCTTTCATTCATGGTTGCTCTCTCATTTGTACGTGTTCAGTGATAACGATGCAGGTGAGCGTAGAAATAAAAAACTCACCAGGACGAGCGATTCATCCCAATGAGAGCTCAGCCCACCGCACTGACTGATCGTAGTATGGGGGGATACTTTTTATCAAAAAGAGCGACTTGTCAAGGGCTCATATCACTACTTCGCCTCTTAATCGTTGACAATCGATAGCACGAGGCTCCATATTCACCTTTGGGATTCATGCTCGAACTTCATGTGCTTTGCCGTTGGCAAGTTACATAAAAAACGACATAATAGTTTTATGCAGCGGGAACCCCTTTGAAAGGAGGTAATTCAATGCTCTACGGTGCCATGAATTTTCCCGTAAAACCGATCCTCGATGAACTCGAGGCGATCTTGAAGCTCGGGTTTGATTACCTCGAGCTCACCATGGATGCACCTCAGGCCCACTACCGGGTAATCCGAGAGGTAAAGGATGACCTCTTACAAGCGCTGGAACGCTCGAATATGAGGCTCATCTGTCACCTGCCAACCTTTGTGTCCACCGCTGATCTCACGGAAAGCCTGAGGGAGACATCCCTGAACGAGGTTATCGAATCCCTAGTGCTTGCAGCAGAGCTGGGGGCCATGAAGGCAGTACTCCATCCCAGCCCTCACAGGGGGCTCAGCGTGTTCGTGATAGATCATGTACGGCAGTACGCCTTGAGGAGCCTTGAGACCATTGTGGATAAGGCGGATCAGGTCGGGCTTACCCTTTGCCTGGAGAATATGTTCCCCCAATCTAACTCCCTGGTTAACCCGGAGGACTTCGACGAGGTATTTAAACGGTTTCCAGGCATCAGGATGACCCTCGATACCGGGCATGCGCATATAGGGGACGAAACAGAGGGCAGGGCCCTTGCCTTTATCGAGAGGTTTGCCGATCGGATCTACCACGTCCACGCCAACGATAACCTCGGAAAAGAGGATAATCATCTGCCCATAGGCGCAGGGACCATTGATTTCCCGAAAATCATCAAGGCGCTCAAGGCAGTCGGCTACGACGAGACCATAACCCTGGAGATCTTCTCAAGGGATAGGGACTATCTGAGGATCAGCAGGGATAAGCTCGCCGATATGGTTTCCTCCACATGAGGGAGGTCACACTGGATGGACGCGTTACCGGCCGGATTTGGGATTTGCCCGGGGATTTTCAGATTTTTTCAAATGGATGGACCACACGGTCCTTGAGGAATGGCAAACGAGATCGGACCTCTGCTGCCTGTGCCAGATCGATATCCGCGAGGAGCAGTGTCTCTCCCTCACCCCCGTGGGCCACAACCGTACCAAGAGGATCTATGACCGCTGATCCGCCCGCAAATTCCTGCCCTCCGCCTTCGCCAACCCGGTTTACCCCTACCACGAAACACTGGTTCTCAATCGCTCGTGCCCTGAGCAGTATATCCCAGTGGCCCTGGCGTGCACACGGCCATGAGGCGATCACGATTATCAGCGCACAGTCGTCCGCTACCGCACGGAAGAGCTCGGGAAAGCGCAGGTCATAGCACACGAAACAAGCCGCCCCGAAGCCACCAAGCTCGAAGGCAACGGGCACATTCCCTGGCACGTGGGCCTCGTCTTCACCCAACAGGCCTATCAGGTGGATTTTCGCGTATAGGGCCAGATCAGCACCATTTCCGTCCACGGCGAGGGATACATTCACGGGACCCCTGTTTTCATGCGACAAAACAAATCCCCCGATCACAGCCATATCATGCTCGCTCGCCAGGGTGCGCAAAAGGGTAGGGGTTGGCCCATCCAAGGACTCGGGGGTGAAAGACGTGCCCATGGAAAAACCGGTTGAAAACATCTCCGGCAGGATCAGAAGATCAGCCCCTTCCTTGTTTGCCCGTGCCGCCAGATCGCGCGCCTTGGTGTGGTTTACATCTCGATCGTGCCAGGCTATATCCATCTGTGCCGCTGCCACCTTCATGTCAGCCACCTCCTGAGCCGTCGAATCCCCTCCTCCAATGTTGGATCCTTCTTACAGAAGCAGAAGCGAACGAGATCACGGCCATCCCTGCGTTCATTCCAGAAACAGGATGAGGGGATAGCCGCCACGCCGGCCTTTTCAGGGAGCATCCGGCAAAAGGCAAAGTCATCATCGAAACCCAGTGGTTTGATATCGGCCAAGACGTAGTACGCTCCCTCAGGCACATAGACGTGGAATCCGATGTCGGCCAAGGCATCGCAGATCAGATCCCGTCTCCTGGTATACTCACTGAGCAATGCCTCGTAGTAGCCGTTAGGGAAATCCAAGGCAGCGGCCATGGCCTCCTGCAGGGCTGCCTGCCCGCAGAAGGTAATGAACTGGTGGCTCAGGCGCACCGCGCGGGAGAGCTCCGGTGCTGCTATCACGTAGCCCACCTTCCAGCCCGTCATAGAAAAGGTCTTGGCCGTGGAGGAGATGACGAATGCCCTGTTCCTGAGCTCCGGTATGCTCAGAAGCGTGGTATGAACCCTGTCGTCATAGACGAGATGCTCGTACACCTCATCTCCTACGGCATAGGCATCGTGCTGGCTGCACAAGGAGGCGATAAAGGTCAATTCCTCCTTGCTGAATACCTTTCCACAGGGATTATGGGGATTATTGATGACAATGCACCTGGTAGCAGGACCAAAGGCATTGGCCAATTCCTCCTTAGGTATGCTGAAATCAGGCCGCAGCAAGGGTACATAGCGTATGGTTGCTCGTGCTATGGCGGATATCGGTGCATAGGTGTCGTAGGCTGGCTCCAGCAAGATGACCTCGTCACCCGGCTCCAGAATACCCAGAAGCGTTGCACACAATCCCTCGGTTGCACCGGAGGTAACCGTAATCTCATGATCTCCATCCACCGCAACCCCATAAAATCGCTCCATCTTGCGTGCTATGGCGTGGCGGAGCGGGGAAAGCCCTATGGACGAGATATACTGGTTTGGCCCTTGCATGATGGCTTCGGCTGCCTTGGACCGAATCTCCTCTGGTCCATCGAAATCAGGGAATCCCTGCGATAGATTGATGGTGTCAAAGGCAGCGGCTATAGCATTTATCTCGGTGAATATCGTGGTGCCGAACGGGCGAAGCGCCTCGATGACAACCTCATGATCTGCCTGATCGGTATTCCTTTGCACAACCTTGTACCCCCTATGGTTAGATAGTACACCACAGCAATGGTGTGAAAAACGCTGGCAATTATAGGCAAGCGTCCTGTAGCGGTCAAGCCGAAAGGGCTTAAGCAGAAGGAGAACATCATGTATACCACATGAGTCAGCCTTTGAGGTGCAGATCGGCATCTCTCAAGCACGTCTGCCCTCAGGCTTTCTCGCTTGACGCGCTGTCGGCTGTTGCCTATACTCCTTGAGGCGTGCTCGTTCGGGATAGGTATTGCGGCCGCTCCCTGTAGAGCTTTCATATTCCTCGGCCCTGAGGGCTCAAGCGAATGGAGATATCATATGACAGCGCATCGTGCTCTACCATCTCATTTCCGGGATAATCTACGTGGTTTTTTCGACGCTCAAAGCATCGCCGTTATTGGCACCTTTCGGGAGGGCTGGTTTGGGGGATCAGTGGTGATTACATCCTTGTTTAATGCCGGCTATAAAGGAAAGATCTACCCCATTCATCCAACCCATAAAGAGGTGCACGGCCTGAGGGTCTACCCCACGGTGAGCGACATACAGGGCGGGATTGACTTGGCGATACTTATGATAAACGCGCAGCATGTACCCCAGGTACTGCGTGAATGCGCGGAAAAGGACGTAAAGGCGGTTATCGTGGTGGCGGATGGCTTCGCGGAGAGAGATCAAAGGGGAGTCCTGCTTCAACGCGAGATCGTGGATATTGCCCACCGTAGCGGCATGCGGATCATCGGTCCGAATACCGCCGGGATCGTAAATACCACCAATGGATTGAACATGTGTCCCTATGATGCCGGGTATTATAAGCTCAGGAAGGGATCGGTAGCTATTTGTGCCCAGACCGGTATGACCAATCCTCAGGCGTTTCCCTACCATGATCTTCGGTTCGGGGTGAGTAAGATCTGCGATTTCGGGAATAAATGTGATGTGGATGAATGTGATCTTCTGGAATACCTGGAGGAGGACCCTGCGACCAGCGTCATCAGCATGTACCTGGAGAGCATCGCTCAGGGGAGAAGATTCCTGGAAGTGGCCAGCAGGGTTACGCGGAAGAAGCCCGTTTTGCTCTTGAAATCGGGGAAAAGCCAGGAGGGTGCTCGCGCATCAGCCTCCCATACCGGCTCCCTTGCCATGGATGATCGTATCTTTGAGGCAGTGTGTGCTCAGGCAGGTGCTCTGAGGCTTGAGAGGTTCAATGATCTCTTCGAGATACCCAAGGTGTTTGCCTATCAGCCCTTGCCGCAGGGCAACCGGATGGCCATCATCACTATTACCGGTGGGGTAGGGGTGCTTTCAATCGACGAGGGCGCGAACTATGGACTGGCCCTCAGCACGCTCAGCCCAAGAACAAGGGAGTTTCTTAACGATATTTTTCCAAACCTGGGGGAGATTCCCGTGGATATAGGTCCGCCGGCTGCTGCCATAAAGGATTTTCCCTCCCGTTACCCTGAGATCTTCAACGCGGTCATGGCAGACGAACATGTGGATTGCCTGTTCAATATCCTCTGGGTCGATCATATTGGAAGATTAGTTGAGCTCTATGAAACGGTGTATAAACAGATAAAAGACACGTACCAAAAGCCCATGGTGACCTGGCTCTATGGTCCAAATATGGCTTACGTCGATGAACTGAGACAGCGAATGGAGGAGTTGGGTTTCCCGGTATTCCCCGACCCGGAAACCTCGATACGGGCACTCGGCATGGCCTTGAGATTTAGAAACCTTACACCACGGAACTAGGAGTCTTTCAATGAGGCTTTAGTGGTTATTTTTAATCGTAGCGTGCACGGGTGGCTTCATCGCTCATAGTCGGGTCCACAAAGGGCTTCCACGCAGGGTCATCCCATGTCCCGAGATGCATGTGCATATCGAGATACTTCGTGGGTATGGGGTGCGTTCCTACAACGACCTTGACCCCGTAGCGTTTCTCAAGAAAGGCCTTGAATGTATCGATATAGGGACAGGGTGGATAGCCAACCACCAGGCCGGTGGCCAAATGAATTACCTCTGCACCGTTTTTCACCATCTCCTCGCCCGCATATTCTACGTTGCCGCCGGGACACCCATCGCACGTTGTATAACCAACCAACTCAACGTCGGTATCCGTGTATATGCTGAACGCCCCTTCTCTGTTTCTCATCGCTCTGAGGCATTTCCCGCCAGCACAGCGGCGGTAGCGATCGCAGATAATTATTCCGATCTTCGTCTTTGCATCCATTTCAACTCCTTTCAGCTCTCCATTGGTTGTTCCTCACGGCATGGTAACCGGGTCATAAGGTTTGCTATAGGCGTTATAAAGCACAGCGGGATAGCGGTCAAGCCTAATGCATTATCCCTTGCAATTCAGACACTATTTCTGGCCACGGCTCATTGGGGGCCCAGTTTGGATTGCAAGGCTCGATCCTGCCATGCGGGGAGGCGTGCATATACCCCCCGCTGGAAGCATGGAACGAGATTAGCCCTCTTAAGGCGCACGGAGTCTTTTTAGCGGGTCAGGAATCTCGGAGATGGCAGACGAGGACTGAGCCCAGCTTTGGCGCGGGGTTGTATTGTCGGGTGTTGGTTGCAAGAAACAGAGGCTTACGGCGCTCGAGGGTTCCTCATGACTCCATTGAGCTCACGGCGAAGACGGCGGCACTTCCCCGCTACCTTCTTGCGTGCCTCCTCACCAAGCGTCGCTATGATTTCGGTGAACTCAAGCGGAGCAAACAAACCGTAATAGTTTTCAAAGTAAACGATGATGTGATTATCCGAGGGCAATAGCTGCTGACGGATATGCGGCAGTGTCTTTTTGTTTAACTCCTTGCGTCCCTGACGCAGGAGGTAGAGCTGGAGAAGATTAAGCGCAAGCATGATAAAAACGACCTGGTTGACCACCATAGAAAAGGCGCGGGGGGTAAATTTAGTCAGATCGACGAAGCACTTCAGTTGACGGTGTCGCTCTTCGATCGTGGTTCGCAGATGGTATTGCTCAGATGCCTCTGTGGGGTCCTCTACCTCTTTCGTGTCGATCAGAAACCATGTTTTC
>QMLW01000025.1 GCA_003646935.1 Deltaproteobacteria bacterium | reverse complement strand
ACTCCTCGCCGACTTGGTGCTCGACAACCATCAGATAGTACTGGTTGAGGGAGGAGCGGGCGGCAAGGGGAATAAGCACTTCGCCACTTCCACGCACAGGACTCCCAGGTTTGCCCAGGAAGGCCAGAAGGGAGTAGAGAAAAGACTCAAATTAGAGCTCAAGCTCATCGCTGATATAGGTATTATCGGGTTACCGAATGCGGGTAAATCCACCCTCCTCTCTCGTCTCTCCAGTGCGCATCCCAAGATAGCGAAATACCCCTTTACCACCACCACGCCTAATCTCGGAGCAATGATGCTCGACGAAGATCAATCCCTCATCCTCGCAGACATACCGGGCCTCATAGAGGGTGCGAGCAGCGGAAGGGGTTTAGGACACAAATTTCTGCAGCATATTGAGCGGACCAACATCCTGTTACACGTGCTGGATATCCATCGCTTCCGCCGTAGAGATATACTCAGGGATTTCTCCACGGTACAGAAGGAGTTGAGGGTCTATCACCCCTCCCTCATCAACAAGGATCAGGTCATCGCGCTCAATAAAATAGACATTGCCTCCGTTAAGGGCAGGGCCATAGAGGAAACATGCCACGTCTTTCGCGATCGGGGGTATGTGTGCCAGGCGATTTCCGCCCTTACCGGAGAAGGCATTGACGAGCTCAAGGAATTGCTGAGGGAAAAGGCCTTATAGGGCACGGACCTCAATTGGTGTAGCCATGAAATTAGGTATTTTGGGAGGTACCTTTAATCCGATCCACTTAGGCCACCTAAGGGTTGCCGAGGAGATAGGTGAGGATTTGGCGCTCGACAAGGTATACCTCATACCATCTGGAATGCCGCCCCATAAGCCGCAGGCCCCAATTGCCGATTTCTCTCATCGCCTCGAGATGGTGAGGCTGGCAAGCGCGATCTCGCCGCTGCTCGAGATATGGGACATCGAGGGCATACGAGGTGGGTTCTCCTATTCCATTGAAACGCTCCAGTCTTTTCACACTTCCTTCGGTCCCAATCTTGAGCTCTTCTTCATTATCGGCACGGATGCTTTCTTGAAGATAAAAACATGGAAGGAATATCGAAACCTCTTCAGGTACGCATCATTTGTGGTTATTAACCGACCGGGGTACACAACAAAGAGGCTTATGGCCTTTCTCGACACCCTCAATGTCGGTTTCAAATGGAACTCAAAAGAGAAATATTTCCTCCATCCCTCGGGTACGGTGTTGTTGAGGAGGGATATTACACTGATGGATATCTCGGCGAGCAAAATCAGGGAAAAGGTACGGAAGGGGAAATCTATACGCTTCTTGGTTCCGGAGGCGGTAAGGAACTACATAGAAAAGGAAGGTGTATATAAAACTTAATGAACCCACTGGATAAGGCCCGTATCTGCGTGAATATAATCCTCGAAAGGAAGGCCTCTGACCTCGTTCTTTTTGAGGTCGGGAAGCTCACCTCCATCAGTGATTACTTCCTCATTGCGAGCGGTAAATCCAGCAGGCAGGTGCAGGCCATCGCCCAGCATCTCCAAAGGAGAATGAAAGATGAGGGATTCACCCTCTTCGGTTTAGAGGGCGAAAAGGATGGCCATTGGGTGCTATTAGACTATGGGGATCTCGTGGTTCATCTCTTTTACGAGCCGGTACGAGAATTCTACGATCTGGAGGGTTTGTGGATAGAAGCCCCGAGGGTGGAGGTGGAGACCAACGATGGTAAACTGTAGAGGTAAACACCTGCTTATCGTTGCTGCATTGGTGCTCGCAGTGAATTTGTCATCTGCGGGCCCCCTCGGCGCATACTTAACCGCGGAGGAGGAAACCGAGCTCGGCGAGCAGTTTCTTGCAAGCATCAAGTCCCAGTATGAACTGGTGGATTATCCCTACCTCAACCAGTATATCAATGACCTCGGTACCCATATCGGTCGTCATATAGAGGTGCCGTATTTCTCCCTCAACTTTTACGTGGTAAACGAGCACATCATCAATGCCTTTGCCGCCCCAGGAGGCCACGTATTCATCTTTTCAGACCTCGTCATCATGCTCGATGACATCGATGAGTTGGCGTGCATACTGGCACATGAGCTCGGTCACGTGAGTGCCCGGCATCTAGCAGCACGGATAGAACGATCGAAGAGGATCGGTATGGCCACCATGGCCGGCGTTTTGGCAGGGATTCTCGTCGGGGGCAAGGCAGCGGAGCCTTTGGTGACCGGATCCCTCGCCGCAGGCGTTCAAGCTGAGCTCGGGTACAGCCGTGAGGATGAGAGGCAGGCAGATCAGATAGGCTTTCGGCTCGCCGACACGTCAGGTTTTGATCCTAGCGGCATGGTAACGGTCCTCAAGAAGATCCAGAGGGAACACTGGTATGGGGGAAACGGGATCCCCCCTTATCTGCAAACCCATCCAGGGGCGCCGGAGAGAATGGCCAATATAGAGGCGATGTTGCAGGGATACGGGAAGAAACCCGATCACGATAGGACAAAACAACTGCGCTCCCGATTTCCGCTCTTCCAGATCATGGTAACAGCACTCTGCATGGAAGAAGAGGACGCTACACGGGAGTTCACCAAAAGGCTTCACAGGGAGCCAAAATCCGCCCTTGCCCTTTATGGACTTGGGCTCGTCCATCAACGAGCGGGGAGGATCTCAGAGGCCATCGATTACTTTCACCGATCATTACGGGAGAATCCCGACTCCATCGAGGTGATGTTCTCCATGGGAGATGCCTATCTCACAAAAGGGCAATACGAAGAGTCGCTGTCCATCTTAGAGAAAGCCCTCACCCTGGCCCCGCGAGATAAGGAGATCTTGTATCTCTACGCCCTATCGCTCCAAAATCAAGAACGCTATAATGGGGCGGCCAAGATATATGAACGGCTCACCTTTCTTCCACCAGTGAAAGACAGGGTCTACTATAACCTCGGCCTTACCTACGGGCGTCAGGGTAAACTGGCGCTTGCGCACTATAACTTGGGGATCTATTTCGCCAAACTCAGGAAGACAACGCAGGCCCTCTTTCATTTCAAAAAGGCGGAGCAGCTCGCAGCCGAGAAACCCGCGCTGAAGGAAAAAATACGAAACGCCTTAAAGGATCTTAAGTAATCCTCGTTTTCCCATGTTCCTCCCCCATGTTCCTCCCGGAATCCATCGACTTGTAACCAGTGGCATTCTTCATAGCTCAAGATTTTACTATATATTTCGAATTTTCTTATTGATTCAGGATGATATTCGAACAGGCCCGCCCGCCTCGCCTGAGCGAGAGTGATGGCGGGCAGGCCAAAGGCATAGGGCGCAAGCGATTTTCGTCATGATTTAATCCAATAGTTACTTATTTGTTTGAGGCGGAGCTTCGCTAAAAGGTAATATTGACAACGGTGCACCAATGTCGTAAGGATACACCATTGCTTTGGTGATTAACCTAATGAGAAGGAGAAGATGATATGGCATTAATGACACCGGAACAGTTCGAGGAAAGCCTAAAGGAGGTTAAGCCACGGGTATTTATGAACGGTAAAAGGGTTGAAAATATCCTTACCAATCGAAACACAAGGACCGTGGTAGAGGCAAATAAGGCAAGCTATGCATGGGCCCTAGATCCACAATACAAGGATATTATGGCGTGTTACTCGCCGCTCATAAACGATACGGTGAACCGGTATACCCATGTGAGCACCAGCACTGATGAGCTTGTTAAAAAGGCCGAGGCGGGCACCTTTACCGCTGAGATGCTGGGAACGTGCATTTACCGGTGTGTGGGATACGACTCCTTTCACTCACTTTATGCCAATACCTGGGAGATGGATCAAGAGTTGGGCACCGAGTATCATCCCCGGTTTCTCGAATATCTCAAGATGGTGCAAGAGAATGACCTATCCGTTGGCGGAGCACTGACCGAGGCAAGGGGAAGCCGAATGGAATAAACGCTTGAATGGCCGGATCCGTATCTCTCGGTAAAGATTGTTGATAAAAATAAGGATGGGATCGTGGTGAAGGGGGCAAAGATAAACATAAGCGGGGCATTCGGAAGCCACTATATCAATGTATTACCCCAGGCAGCGCATTATAAGGGGGAGGAGGACTACGCCGTTGCCTTTGCCACACCGGTTGACGCCGAGGGCATCACCTATATCTGCCAATATACCCCCTATTCCGCGGAACGAGACCAGGTGGATGACATGGAAGAGCTCGGCAACCCCCTGTACGGACAGAGGGAAACCTCTATGGTCGTTTTTGACAACGTGTTTGTTCCATGGGATAGGGTATTTCACTGTGGGGAGTATCAATACTCCGTTAAGTTCGTCACTAGATTTGCCAAGACCCACCGAATGACCTGCGGCGGCACCTGCAAGGTAGGATTTATGAACCAGATCATCGGGGCATGCAAACTCATTCAGGAATACAAGGGCTTGGACAAGGCCACCCACATCAATGACCAGTTGATGGAGATGGTGGCCCTGAGGGAAACCTGCAGGGCCTGCGGTATGGCAGCAGCGCAGAGAGGTGCTGAGGAACCGAAAGGATCAGGTGTGTATCTGCCGGATGAGCTTATGGGCAATGTATCGAAGTTAAATGTAGCCAATGCATTCTGGAGGATCATGGCGCTTGCGGGAGATATCGGCGCGGGGCTGGTGGTTACCCTTCCATCGCTAAAGGAGCTAAAAAATCCCGAAGTGAAAGACTACGTGAATGAATATCTCGGCTTTGGTTCGGACAGCTCAGCTGAAAATATTATGAAGGTTACGAAGCTTTTGCAGAACTGGACAGCGGGGCTTCATGGAGTGGGTACATGGCATGGTGCCGGTCCTATCATGGCCCAGAAGATCATGCTCCAGCGGGTCATCGACTACGAGCATGAGAAAAACCTGGTCAGGCAAACGCTCAATCTCAAGGAAGAGAAAAAGGGCAAGCAGTAGAGAGTTCTCTGCCTTCCGCAACAAAACAGGATTCTAACCGTCAGCAGAGTGGTTCTTGCAATGGAAGAATACACCGGAAGACAACGCGTTTCCGCTGCCTTCAAGAAGACGTTCACCACGCAGGAGATCCATATCGATAGGATCCCCGCATACCCTATTATGGGGCAGTGTAATGCCCAGCTCATTGGCGCCACCATACGGGAGTTTTTGCTGGATCCCAAGGTGTTCGTGAAGGCACAGGTTGCGGCGTACGAACGATACAGACCGGACATCATCGTCATGCAGGGCGATCTGTTGATGGAGCCCGAGGCCATGGGAAATGAGCTAAAATTTCCGGAAAACAGCATGTGCATCTCCACCAAATATGCATTGGAGAATAAGGGAAAATTGAGCAGCCTCACGCTCCCCGATCCCACAAGGGATGGGCGCATGCCCGTCTATTTAGAGGTAATAACCGAGACCAAGAAGCTGATCACCGATTCAGTGGTATCAGGGGTGCTCGCAGGGCCCTGGACCATCGCTATTGGCCTCAGAGGCGCCACCGAACTCATCAGGGACACGCAAAAGGATCCCGATTACGTCCATGAACTGATGGAGTTCTGCACCCAGATGTCCATTCGGTTCGGCGAGGCCTTCTACCCCCTCAAGGCCGGGCTCAGCTACTCCGAGGCTCCTGCCTCATGCAGCCTCATATCCCCCAGGCTCTACCGCACCTTCATATTCTCCCACCATAAACGTATCGTGGATCACTTTAAGGAGAAGAAGGTAGGGGTGGGCCTTCATATCTGTGGATATACTGATCCCATCCTGGAGGATATGGTAAAAACCGGGGTAACCAACATCAGTATCGATGCACCTACGGATCTGGCAAAGGCGGTAGAGGTAACAAAAGGCAGGGCGGTGCTCATCGGAAACGTGAGTACCAATCTCTTCTTCACCGGAACCAAGGAGGAGATGGGAAATGCCATGCGAGGCTGTATTGATATCGCGTCCAAGGGCAGCGGCTTTATCCTGGCCTCCGGATGCGAGGTGCCGGGGATTGCTCCACCAGAGAAGGTGGACTGGTTTATGGAACTGGCAAATGCTTATTGTAACAGAAACTGAGCGGTTCCAGGTTCAAGGCTCAAAGGTTCTAATCTGTCTCTTTGCAACAACTCACCTCTCAGAAGACCTTTTCTGATCTTTATTCAAGCCAGATAGATGCTCCTCGTAAGACGAAGGAGCCTACTTGAGACGTGACTCATAAGAGCTTCTTTGTGCCTAAGACTCGAAGGCAATCAAGACCTCTTTTGGAAGCGCCAGACCCATCTCGATCTCAGCACATTTAAGAATAGCCAAAGGTATAGGGCAGCTGGCATGGCACCCTGCTTTTTCGGAACATGCGAAAATGATATTTTCCCGAGGGGGGACAAAAATATCTTTCAAGCCCAGAGTATGCAGCATTTCATTCAGCTCCATCACTTGAAGACACTCGCTTTTTATATAGACGTGCACTTTTTTGCTATTCTCCCTTTTCACCTCAACTTCGGCTTTAAAGCCGCAAATACCTGGCTCTACAACCACTTTACACATGAGGTAAGGCTTCATCTATACAGTTTATTTGTTTCTTCTGATGGAGTCTCCCAACCGCCACAATCCCCGTGAGATGAGGAAACTCATCGGTCATATGGGGGATCTGCATGGCCTCCATGAACTGCTGCTGGAAATCCTTCTCCACGGTGAGCTCGATATACTCCACGTTGCGCGAAATCCAGCGCGCCTCCTCCCGCTTGCCCCTGTTGAGGAGCGCCGCTCGGGCCCCATCGCCTGCGGCATTACCTACGGAGGTGATTTTCTCTATCTCGCAATCGGGAAATAACCCCATGATCAACGCCTTCTCCCGATCCACGTGGGTGCCAAAGGCCCCGGCGATCTTCACCACATCCACGCTTTCGATCCCCAGTCGCCGCATCATCAGCTTGCAGCCGCTGTAGAGCGCGCCCTTGGCAAGCTGGATCTGGCGGACGTCCTTCTGGGTTATCACGATGTCTTTGCCAATGCTCGTCTCCGCTGCCCAGGCGATGACGAACTCGGGCTGGTTATCCTCGTCGTTTCTTCGAAACCGATTGGATTGCTGCTGAGGATTGAATCGCCCGCTTTTCAGCACCACGCCCGATCGGTAAAGCTCAGCCAGTACATCGAAGATACCTGATCCGCAGATCCCCTTTGCACCCATCTCCTCCGGCTTCGAATAGCTCCTCCAGGCATCCCTGCCGATTACCTTGTAGTCCACCTCCAGGGTGTCGGGTTCGATCCTGATGCGCTCGATCGCACCGGGCGCAGCGCGCATGCCGAAGGTGATCTGAGCACCCTCAAAGGCGGGACCGGTGGCGCAGGATGAGGAGATGAGCTTGTCCTTGTTGCCCAGCACCAACTCGCCGTTGGTGCCGATATCGATGATGAGCTGCATCTCGTCTGCCTTGTAGGGCTCCTCTGCGATGAGCACCCCCACGTTATCGGCCCCTACAAAGCCCGCCTCATTTGGCAGCACGTGCACGTAGGCTGACTCGTTGATTCCGATACCCATGTCCCTCGCCTTGATATCAACGCTTCGGTGGATCACGGGGGGGAAGGGAGCCACGCCCATATACTCTGGGTTGAGCTTGAGCAGGATGTGGTGCATGGCCGTGTTTCCCACGATGGTCATATCCATGATATCAGTGGGCGTAAGGCAGGGGTAATCTCCGTCAGCCTTGCTCTCCGTGGCCTCTCCGTCTTCGTTTGCCTTTGCCTGGTGGGGTTCTGCGGCCCGATGGGTGGCCTTACAGGCCTGCGCAATCAGACCGTTGATCCCCTCGATAATGTCATCGTGCATCTTGGTAAGGCCGTCATCGTGCATCATGTGGTAGGTGATGCGGCTCATTACATCCTCGCCGTACTTGCACTGGGGATTCATCATGGACACCGTGTCGACCACCTCCATGGTGGCGAGGTTGCAGAGATAGGCGGCCACCGTGGTGGTTCCCACATCAACCGCCAGGCCGTAGGAATCCGTATGCTCTCCAGCTAGGATCTGGATGATCTCCTTGTCCATCCACACGGCCGCGGTGACCTTCCCCCCTGCCTCGCGCAGCCTATCCGAGAGGGATTTCAGGCACGGATAATCTATAGTAAGGTCATTGAGGCCGTGTCCTTCGCTGAGCTGCTCGAGGAGGCGCTCCAGATCACCGGTGGGCCGGTCAAAGGTGGGCTCCTGCACCTCTACGCAGTAGTACTTCACCGCGGGATCCCACTCGATGGGGATATCCCTGGCCGCCTTGCTCACCACCTGCTTGCCTGCCCTGGATTCCTCGGGCACGAAGACAAGCAGATCGCCCTGAATTTCGGCACAGCATCCCAGGCGGTAGCCCGCCTCCCGCTGCTCGGGGCTGATGAACTTCTCCTCCTCTTGCTGCCACTCGCTCACGTGGTCTCTGCTCGAGCGGATGCCGAACTTCTCGAAGTACCCCTCCTCGATTCGTATCTTGCACTTGCCGCAGACCCTCTTCTCACCACACAGGGTCTCGATATCCACTCCGAGTTGTCGGGAGGCCTCGATGATGCTTATGCCCTTTTGAACCTCCCCTCTCCTGCCCGATGGCTGAAAGATGACCCGTGCCTTTTCGCTCATTTCGTACCGCCCTGCATCTCCCGCAGCCTGCTCACCATCTTGATCGCCTCCTGCACGGCATTGCCCGCGGAATCCGCATACCCGTCAGCCCCGAAGAGTTCCGTGACATCCTTGGTCACCGGGGCCCCGCCCAGCATGATGGCCACGTGGGGGTTCCTTGCCTTGATCATCTCCACCACCTTCTTCATGCCCATCATGGTGGTGGTCATCATGGCAGAGAGGGCCACGATATCGGAGTCGGTCTTCATCTGCTCCTCCACGAATTGCTCTAGGGGCACATCCCTGCCCAGATCGTGGACGGTGAAGCCAGCCACCTCGAACATCATCTTGATGATGTTCTTGCCGATATCGTGGACATCGCCCTGCACCGTGCCGATCACCACCTGGCCCTTGGCGCTCGTGCCCACCTCCTCAGGCTTGATGTGGGGCTTTAAGATATCGAGGCCCGCGTAGAGGGCATCGGCGCACAGCAGCAGCTCGGGCACGAAGTACTCGTGGGTGTCGTAGAGCTCGCCCACGATCTCCATGCCGGCAGCAAGCCCGTTCATGATGGCATCGTAGGCGCTCAAACCCTCCTCGATCACCTTCTGGGCGGTCTCACGGGCCGCATCCTCATCCATGTTCACCACCGCGTCGCTGAGGGCCTTATTAAACTCATCCCTCAGGTCTCCTTGTGCCATAGCTCATTACTCCTTCCTATTGGTTAGCTTACGAACCGCTCTCTCGCCGCTATCCTTCCCACCGCGGGTGAGGGCTTCTCTCCGTAGTCCCGTACCGTGCGAACAAAGGCCTCCACGTTCTCCTTTCTCGCCTCGGGCCAGATATCGCACCCGGGCCAGACCGCATCTACCCCCTCATCGATGCACTTTTTGATGACCCCCTCCACCTGGGAGGCATCCATCTCGACCAGGGTTTCGTAGGGATTGAAGTTGCCCAGGATCAGGACTGAATCGCCCAGTTTCTTTCTGGATTCGACCACATCGTTCTTCTGATCCACGCTCAGGGCATCGGCGCCGGTCTCGCTCATCATCTCGATGATCATGTCGGTGGCACCGCAGATATGGAGGATGGTGGGGGAGTAAAGCGAGGAGAAGATCTTTGTGAGGTTCTCCATAACAAAGGTCCGCCACATCCGCGGGGAGATGATATCGGTGCCCGAGCCCATCTCCCGGATACTCAGGTAGTCCACCCCCAGGTCCTGGTAGTGTCGTGCCACCTCTATGACGAGCTCGGTCATCTGTGAGAGAAAGCCCTCGAGCTTCTCTTTATGCTTCTTCGCCCCCTTCAGGAGCACATCGAGCTCCACGAGCTGCCCCGCCATGGTAAAGGGACCCAGCACCCAGGTTCCCAGGGCGAGCCTCCCCTCAGAGCTGGCCTTTAGCATCCTGATGGCCTCATCCACCACGGGCATCCTGGCTTTCGTCATAAAGTCAGGATCTATCTCTACCTCATCGAGGGTTTGCCATTTGGAAGGGACCGTGGGGTAGAGGACCTCCTCTGCCTGCTCATAGAGGCTTGCCCCCCTTCCCAGGGCCTCTGGTACGGTGCACATGTCGTAGGGGACGACAGCGGCATCAAAGCCGAAGAGCTCTGCCGTGGTCATGGCAGAGCCGGCCATGTACGCCGCTGAGGTGTGGACCTGGGGGAACCGGATGCCCATCTTCCTAATGGCATCCATGGTCACCATACCCTGGCCGCTGAAAACGGGCATGGTATCGATGGGCTCCCTGGTGAAGAGCTTGGCTATCCGCTCCTTTGGTGTCATGGTTATCATAGCTGATACACTCCTTTTCTCATTCCATTGGTGTTACGCACCTACCGAGGTGCTCCGGATCACTATGGTCAGTCGGCCAGCCAGCTTGAGCGAGATAGTGAGCGCCCTGCACTTATATCCCTTTGAGCTGTTCTACAAAATCTGAAAAGAGTTTGCGTAAGGGATGGCTCTCCACGGCAGGGAGCGTCTTTGTCTCCCCAAAGCATAGGGT
>QMLW01000024.1 GCA_003646935.1 Deltaproteobacteria bacterium | reverse complement strand
CTGCTACCGTTGAGCTCGCCACAACGGCGGTGTTCATCGCGTTTACTCTGGGTGTTGGCCTCGGGGTCCTAGTCTCCCTGAAACCCTATGCCTTTCAGAACCGATTCATTATGGCGGGATCCCTTTTCAATATCTCCATGCCCACCTTTCTCACCGGAATCTTGCTCATCATGGTGTTTGCGGTGTACCTCAAGATCCTCCCTCCCTTCGGCCGAGGTGAAACCGTAACGATCGGTTTCTGGCGCACCGGATTGCTGACGCTCAGCGGGATTACGCACCTAATTCTTCCCGCCTTTACCCTGGGCCTGTACCAGCTTGCGGTGCTTCTTCGTCTGACCAGGGCGGGCATGAGAGAAGTCCTCACCGAGGAGTATATCAAAACTGCATGGGCAAAAGGTCTCCCGCCGATGAGGGTAATCTTCAAGCATGCCTTGAGAAACGCTCTGATACCCGTGGTAACCATGACCGGCTTGCAGTTCGGAGAACTGATCGCCTTTTCCATCGTAACGGAAACGATCTTCCAGTGGCCCGGTATGGGAAATCTCCTTCTGACATCCATATATGAATCCGATCAGCCGGTGATCGTCACCTACATCATGCTTGCTGCGCTCGTCATTCTAAGCCTTAATATCATCGTAGACATTCTCTATGCCTTTCTGAACCCCAAGATTCGATATGAGTAAACAATTGTTCAAATCAAGGCTGTTTCATGACTTCATTCGTGACCCCTCTGCCCTGGTGGGAAGCGTTATCCTCGTAGTATCTATCGTTGCTGCCCTTTGTGCCCCTTTGATTGCCCCGCAAAACCCCTATGACCTGGAGAAGGTGAGCCTGGAGTTCTTTCTTACTCCTCCGATATGGATGGAAGGCGGCGTGCATCCCTTTATTCTGGGGACCGATGATCAGGGGAGGGGTATACTGAGCACCATACTCTATGGATGCAGGACCTCCTTGATTGTAGGATTCGGAGTGCTCCTGATCGCAGGCTCCTTTGGTGTTGCCACGGGGCTGTTGGCCGGATACTACGGCGGAAAGCTGGATATCGTGATCATGCGCCTGGCAGATACCTTCTTTTCATTCTCCACCACCCTTATGGCCATGCTCATGTTGGGACTATTCAAACAGCGAAGTTTGATGGTGGTTATTATCGCCATCTGTATCGCTGACTGGGTTCGGTATTCACGAACCATGCGCGGCAGCGTTTTAGAGGTGAAAGAGGAGGTCTACATCATGGCTGCGAAAGCCACGGGGGCGGGAGATCTCAGGCTTCTCCTAAGGCACCTGATGCCCAATGCAATCCCTCCCATCTTTGTAGTCATGGCCGTGGATTTGGCAGTAGTTATCATGCTTGAGGCAACCTTGAGCTTCCTGGGTGTGGGCGTTCCCCTCACCGAGCCCTCCCTCGGCATGATGATCTCTATCGGCAAGGATTATATCTATGCGGGGATGTGGTGGATGGTAGTCTTTCCAGGACTCGCTCTAGTCCTGCTGGTGCTAGGGATCAATCTCTTTGCCGACTGGCTCAGAGAAGAACTCAATCCGAAGATCGTAAAAGAACACTAGATGCCATTCGGAAGCCCGCTTACATCTCGGCAAGACAGGGGCAAACCCTTAACCGGCATCTTTTCCGAGAGGACGGAACATGAACAAATGTATCCCCTTACTGGTAGCAGCCATATGGGCGGGAATCCTGCTATGTATTGGGGTTCAGAGCTATGCCGCCTCATCGATATCGGTGGCAATTGACGAACCTCCGCACACCATGGACCCTCATGGCTCAAGGGCCACTTCAAACCTTTCTATTATGGCAAACCTCTTTGATGGGCTCATGCAACGTAAGGGCCCTGCCGGGATCCTAAATCCTGCACTGGCGGTAAAACAGCAGCACCCAGATCCCTTAACCTGGGTGTTTTATCTGAGAAAAGGGGTCAAGTTCCATAACGGCAGCCCCTTCGATGCAGAGGATGTGAAGTTCTCCCTTGAGCGTTTATCCGACCCTAGGTTTTCTGATTTTACTACCCTTGTGAAAGATATCGATTCCTCTGAGATCATCGATAATTACACGATTGTCATTAAAACCAAGCAACCTGTCCCGTGGTTCATACATGATTGCCATCAGCTCTTCATCATGGACAAGGAATCCACCGAGGCCAGAAAGCCTGGCGATGTCACGGTCAAACCCATCGGCACCGGCGCCTATAAACTGGATGAGTGGGTCAAGGGATCCCATGTCAAGATGGTAGCCAATGAAGACTATTGGGAGGGTGCCCCCCAGATCAAGAACGTTGGAATTCGTCCTATCGGGGGATCGTCAATCCGTTTCGACGCGCTCCTCTCCGGCCAGGTCGACATGATCACCGGCGTTCCCGTGGAGCTATTCGACAATGTCGTTCAGAACCCAAAGCTGGACGTGATCAGCCGTCCGGCCCGAAGATCTATCTTTCTGGCCTTGGGCAACAAGCAGGGGACCCCCTGGGCGGATATCCGAGTTCGAAAGGCTATATACATGGCCATCAACGAGGACGAGATAATAGAGAAGATCATGGGCGGACACGCCTCACCCGCTGCTCAGGTTCCGGATCCTCCTACCATCGGCTATAATCCCGATCTTAGGAGGCTCCCCTACAATCCCGAGATGGCAAAGCAGCTCCTTAAGGAGGCGGGCTATGACAAAGGGTTTGAGATTACCCTTTCGGGCCCCAAGGATCTTTATTACCATGATGAGAAAATCATCGAAGCGATTGCGAGGTATCTGAACAAAGTGGGAATCAGGGCCAAAACAGAGGTAAAATCCATGTCAGTGCTCCTGCCGAAGATATTTCAAGGCCAACTTGAATTTTATCTCATCGGATGGTTTGACCGAGCATTTGATTTGGGCCGGACATACCGTAAGCTCATTCATACAAGAGACAGGGAAAAAAGCCTTGGCAGCCTGAACGGTACCAACTTCAGTGCGCTCGCCATAGATGCCTTTATCGAGTACACCTTAAGCGTGGTGGATCAAGACTACCGGGAAAAACTCCTTCAAGATCTGAACAAAATGGCCATGATAGATAAAATAGCCTTGATCCCCCTGCATTATCAACATGACCTCTATGCGATACAAAAGGGAAGGGCAATGAGCTTTCAACCACGTCCCGATGGGTGGATCGTGTGTAAAGAGATTTTCAAGCGGTAATTCTTTCTGCATGGACACTGAAAAAAGTATCTGCTATGTACCGAATTTGCTCGCATTACTCGATTCTTATTGAGGGAGCCTATCTTCGGTAGATATTGCGTGCATGAAATGAAAACAAAGGAAACACAGCGCATCTGGGTAAAGGATATCAAGGAAAACGACCTCATTGAAGGGGCCTTTCTGGTGAAAAGCAAGGTCACCGGCCAAACAAGACAGGGAAGCCCTTTTCTCACCCTTACCCTTGCCGATAAGACGGGGAAAGTTGATGCCAAGGTGTGGGAGAACGTGGAGGGAATATCATCCCTTTTCAAGGAGGGAGATATTGTTGAGATAACCGGGCAGGTCAACACGTACAGAAACCAGATGCAGATCCAGATACAGCAACTGAAACGAAATGAATCTGCCCTTGATCCCGCCGTGTTTCTCGAGACCACCCCCAAGGACACCTCACAGATGCTTTCAGAGCTCAAGGACCTGGCCGCCAGGATCAAAAACCGGCACCTCAGGGCCCTTGTTGACTCCTTTTTGGCGGATCACGGCTTTATCTCGCAATTCAAGAAGGCCCCGGCCGCCAAGGTCTTTCACCACAGTTATCTGGGCGGGCTCCTGGAACATACCCTCTCCGTGACGCAGTTGGCGGTCATGGCCGCTGAGCACTACCCTGATCTGGACGGCGATCTCCTCTTGACCGGGGCCATCCTTCACGATATAGGCAAAATCGATGAACTAAGCTTTGAACGCACCATAGACTACTCCGATCAGGGAAGGCTCCTGGGGCACATCGTGTTGGGGGTTATGATGCTGGAGAAAAAAGTAAACCCCATCAAGGACTTCCCCCCTGAGCTGGCCATGCGCCTTAAGCACCTGATCCTGAGCCATCACGGGGAGTTCGACTTCGGATCCCCGAAGAGGCCTAAATTCCTCGAGGCCTTTGCGCTGCATCTTATAGATGACCTCGATGCCAAGATCAACGGATTGGGCAGGCTTCTCAAAGAAGACAGGAAGGAGGGGTCATGGACCTCATTCAACTCTCTATTCCAGCGATACCTCTACAAGGGGAACTCCTCTGCCGACACTATCGGGAAACAAGAAGTCAAAGAGGAACCAGGAGAGCAGGGACAGCGGCACCTCTTTGATGTGGATTACTAGCGTACCTTCGCCAATCGAACCATCTTGCTTCCAGCCACAAGAACAAGGCCCGAGAGAAAGAACCCATAGAGACCGGCTGGAAGCCCAAAGAGACTCCACCCCATGAGCTTTCCGATCAAGGCCAATCCACCCCCCACCGCCATGGCCGCAATCGCACCCTCTTTGTTAAGCCCCAGGGAACCCTTGTAGAACCCCAAGAGGATGGGAAAGATAAGTCCCGAGGTATACACGGTATAGCCGAGCAGAAGCGATGAGATAACCCCCTTGAGGGACAAGGCGATGATGAGGGAAATGACGCCGATAAGCACGATAAATACCCGGGAGAACAAGAGGAGCGTTCCCTCCGGCAGCTCCCTGCGAACAAGGGGGCGTACTATGTCAAAGGAGAGGATCGTGCTGGTGGTTAAAAGACAGGTATCCGCCGAGGACATCATCGCGGAAAGAAGCGCCGCAATGATGAGGCCATTGAGCCCTATGGGAAAAAGCCGGTGGATCATGGTGGGAAAAGCCGCCTCAGGATTGATCCCCGGAAATAATACCCCCGCTGCCATCCCCAGTATGGTAATGATAAAGGCAAAGGGAACCAGGGTCAGGGCCACGGTCATGGTGGCACCCTTTGCTACCCGCTTATCCTTGGCGCAGAATATCCTCGAGTATATGTCGGGGCCTACCAGGTAGGTAGAACCAACCAGAAAGAGGTAGGTGACGAGTGTAGTCCACGGAAACCGTGAGCTCACCGGAAAGGAGAAGTGATCCGGCCCGAGCACCTCAATCATTGCACCAAGGCCTCCTACCTTGTGAAGACAAAGGGGGATGGAGACCACGATTGCCACGATAATGATCACGCTCTGGACTGTGTCCGTTCGGACCACCGAGTGCTGTCCTCCGAGCAGCGTATAGGTAATAAACACGAGGGCCGTTATCACCATCAACAGGGATGGGGATGTCTCCAGGATGGTTTCAAGGATCTTGCCCGCTGCCACGATCTGGCCTGCAACAATCCCCATCCAGGCAATGACTATGAGCACCGACGCGGAAACCTTTGCCTCAGGCCCGTACTGGATATCAAGAATCTCCGGCAAGGTATAGAGCGAGTAGGCCCGTACCCTTTCCGCCAGGAACAGCGCCAGGGCGAAAAGACCAATGGCGCCCACCAGAAGCCACCAGGACCCTACCAGGCCCATGCTGTATCCAAGGCCCGCCATTCCCACGGTGGAGGATCCCCCGATTACCGTGGCGAACAGGGAACCTGCGATCAGGATGAGCGGAGAGGCCCTGTCCGCAACGAAAAAACTGTTAATCCCCTTCACGATCCGAAAGGAACGGCTGCCGATAACTATCAAACCCGCGAAGTAGGCGAACACAATGGCAATATCCATGGTCTCCCCTTATCAGGAACAAGCTTGGATCACCCTATTTTTTTTCCCGTACAATGTCAACCAATTCGATGCATATCCTTGGGGAATAATCACGGTTGAAATCGATACGAAACAAACATCTTATGCTCGGGCGTTCTTCCTTTTTTCAATCCCCCGAAAAATATCATACAATACTTGATCATTTTCTCCCCCGGTGCTATAGATAGGAAGCGTTTTTTAACGCACAAGTCGCCTTTCTTTTACAGCACAAGGTGAACAGCAGAGCGATTCCGGTATCTAAATCCACGTCGCCCCGTAAGCCTCTGTGATGAAGGAGATCTCGCATGAATACAATTAAGATTGCTATTGCTGGCATTGGCAACTGTGCGAGCTCACTCCTACAGGGCATTGAGTACTACAAACACCGGGAGAGCAAGGATGCGATAGGGTTAATGCATTGGGACATTGGGGACTACAAACCCTACGATATAGAAATAGCGGCCGCCTTTGATATTGATAAGAGGAAGGTAGGAAAGGATATCTCCGAGGCAATCTTCGGGCTGCCGAACTGCACCACCATATTCTGTGAATCTGTTCCGAAAACAGGCGTTACCGTAGCGATGGGTCCTATATTGGATGGTTTCTCGGAACACATGCGAGACTACGAGGATCAATATACCTTTATGCTGTCCGATGAAAGAGAACCATCCAAAGAAGAATGTATCGACATATTGAAAAAATCAGGCGCCCATATCCTCTTGAACTACGTCCCGGTGGGATCTGAGCGCGCCGCAAAATTCTATGCCGAGTGTGCACTTGTGGCCGGAATAGGATTCATAAATAACATGCCCGTATTTATTGCCAGTGATCCGGAGTGGGCTACGAGATTCGAGGAACAAGGCGTGCCGATTATCGGTGACGACATCAAATCACAACTAGGTGCAACGATAGTACACCGAGTATTAACGAACTTGTTCAAAAAACGAGGAGTGAAACTGGAGCGGACATATCAGCTTAACACGGGTGGAAATACCGATTTCTTGAATATGCTTAATAGAAACAGGCTTCTGTCCAAGAGGGAATCCAAGACCGAAGCCGTCCAATCACAGCTTTTTGAAAAACGACTCAAAAAGGAGAACATCCATATAGGCCCGAGCGACTGGGTTGCATGGCAAAAGGACAATAAGGTCTGCTTTATCAGAATGGAGGGGAAACTTTTCGGGGATGTTCCGATGAACCTCGAGCTTCGCCTCTCCGTGGAAGACTCTCCCAACTCCGGCGGTGTGGTCATTGATGCGATACGCTGCTGCAAAATCGCCCTTGATAGGGGAAAAGGGGGTATCCTTTATTCACCTTCTGCGTACTTCATGAAACATCCTCCAAAACAGTTCACAGATGACGAGGCCTTTGGCCTTACAGAAGACTTTATTCAGGGAAAAAGGCAAGATTAGGACAAGGAGAGAAACAATGGACTGGGGCATTGAAAACAGGCTTTCCCGATTAATCAGGGAAGATGGCCGCTGTCAATTTCTGCCCATAGATCACGGATATTTCCAGGGCCCTACCACCTGTCTGGAAAACCCGTCAAAGACCATCGATGGACTGCTTCCTTATGCAGACGGGCTTTTTGTTACCAGGGGCGTGTTGCGATCTTCCGTGCCCTCCCACTGCCAGACCCCGATTATCCTCAGGGTCTCCGGGGGCACCAGCATCATCGGTGGAGACCTCTCCAATGAAGGTCTCACCACATCGATCGATGAAATTCTCAGGCTCAATGCCGCTTCCGTTGGGATGTCTATCTTTGTCGGCTCCGACTATGAACATCAGACCCTGACGAACCTGGCCCGGCTGGTGGATGAGTGCGAGCGCTACGGCATACCGGTCATGGCGGTGACCGCAGTGGGAAAGGAGCTTGAGAAGCGAACGGCGAGGTACCTGGCCTTGAGTTGCCGAATCGCCGCGGAGTTGGGCGCACGGATCGTAAAAACCTACTATTGCGATGAGGATTTTGACACGGTCGTGGCGGGATGTCCCGTGCCCGTAGTGATCGCGGGAGGCCCCAAGTGCGAGACGGAGCTTGAGGTATTCGAGTTCGTGTATGACGGCATACAAAAGGGTGCGATAGGGGTGAATCTGGGCAGAAACGTCTGGCAAAATCCGCATCCCGTGCCCATGATGAGGGCACTGAACGCCGTTATCCATAATAACGCAACGCCGCCCGAGGCATTCGAGCTCTTCGAGGAGCTATCCAAAGGTCAGTAAGCAGTGAAAAACACCATGAAATGCGCGATGTACTACCATAACAGGGATATACGGCTGGAGGAGATCCCCGTGCCCGGCATAGGAGAAGACGAGCTTCTCGTGAAGATGCACGCATGCGGTATCTGCGGCAGCGATGTGCTGGAGTGGTATAGGGTGAACAAGGCCCCCCTGGTGCTCGGCCATGAGATGACCGGAGAGATAGCTGAAGCGGGAAGCAACGTGAGCGCGTATCACGAGGGTGAGCGGGTCTTCGTGAGCCACCATGTTCCCTGCAACACCTGCCGGTATTGCCTTGCCGGACACTATACCGTATGTGATACCTTGCGGAGCACGAATTTCGATCCCGGCGGGTTTGCCGAATATATCCGGGTGCCGGCACTCAACGTTGACCGGGGCGTGTTTCTCCTGCCGGATGATGTATCCTATGAGCAAGGCACCTTCATCGAGCCATTGGCCTGCGTTCTGAGGGGACAAAAAATTGCTCACCTGAAACCAGGACAATCGGTTTTCATACTGGGGGCTGGCATCTCGGGGCTGCTACACCTCAAGGTGGCAAAGGCCCTGGGCGCAGGAGCAGTATTTGTAGCGGACATCCTCCAAGAGCGTCTTGCCTTCGCCGAGCAGTTCGGAGCAACAGGGGCGTTTCCCAGCGATACCGATGTTCCCGAACAGCTGAAAGAAGCGAACCATGGTCATCTGGCGGATCTGGTAATCGTAGCAGCAGGCGCCGTAGAGGCACTTAACATGGCATGGAAAACCGTTGACAGGGGCGGGACTATTCTCATCTTCGCTCCCCCTGAGCCGGGCATTGATATCCCCCTGCCGCTCTTTGACATCTGGCACGACGGAATCACGATCACCACCACCTATGCCGGTTCTCCTCTAGACATCACAGAGGCGATGGAGTTGATCAGATCAAAGAACGTGGCAGTAGAGGATATGATCACCCACCGGCTCCCCCTTGCCAGGGCATCGGAGGGATTCGCCCTTGTGGAAAAGGCCCGGGATTCCTTAAAGGTGATTATCGAGCCTTGACCCATCTTCATTGACCTCCGTACTAACGCTGACACAGCCGCATGGTTTCTGTCCCCCGCTGCTCTTGAGGGAGAAACAAAGTGTAAGGCCGTCATCCATACCCTGTTTAAAAGGGATATACGCAAATTACCATACTCTGATTCAAATGAAAAAAAATAAGTAGCTAAATAGAATAAAGATATGGTACTTTATTCAAAATGCTGATTATACTAGTAGTCAACATGTTCCAAATTGCCGGTGCATCCTAATACATGATGGTCTTCGCCTGATGAGCTCTACAGCCTCATTTCGCATGTACGAAGAGTTGAACGATTATATGCCTCCTGAGAGGAGAAAAGTAACCTTCAGTGTGACCTTTAACGATCCTGCTACGATTAGAGACGCAATCTGTTCACTTGGCGTTCCACCTGAGGAAGTTGATCTTGTTCTTGTCAACGGCGAATCAGTTCCTTTCAACCATATCATCAATGATGAAGATATGATCAGCGTTTACCCTATTTTTGAGTCCCTGGATATCAGCAATGTCACACGACTCAGGGATAAGCCACTTATTAAGTTTGCAAAAGGCTTCAAAAACCCAAATCCTAAAAGGAGTTAACAATGGCAAGAAAAAGGATTGACGAATCAATAAGGAAAAAGGTCCTTGCGGCCCATGCACGAGGGCTCCCAATGAGGAAGATCGCCAAGGAAGAAAAGGTGAGTCTTTCAAGTGTCAGCAGGATAGTCAAGGAGCAAGGTCCACGGGTGGCCAAAAAAGCAACAGGAACAAAAATGAGCGATGCAGAGAAGCGAAAAAAGATTGCGGAGCTGGAGAAGAAGATACTCGACATTGAGGCTAAATACAGTTAATGGATAGGGCAGCAAAGGATCCAACCATCTTCATTCACGGGCAAGAGAGTAGCAGCCAGGGCACGAAGGGGCTCTTCTTTAAAGAGCACTTTCCGGAAATGATTATCCCTGATTTCGCCGGTCCCCTTGAAACAAGGATGTCAAAACTGAATGAAATCCTGTCGGCCAAAAGGGGGATAATCATGATAGGCTCTTCATTAGGCGGGCTCATGGCTGCTCTCTATGCATTTCAAAACCAGGACAAGATTACAAAGCTGATCCTCCTCGCCCCGGCCCTGAACCTTCCTGAGTTCACCCCGTATCTCAGGGAGAAATTAGCGCTCCCGGTATATGTGTTTCATGGAAAAAATGATAAGCTTATTCCCATGGAGCGGATTCAGGAGATCGCGAAAACCGTTTTCGCCAATCTTGCCTTTACCCTGCTTGACGACGACCACCGGCTGTCCAGGAAATTTACCTCAATCGACTGGCATGAACTCATAGCCGATCAATGATATGGATTATTGGAGTAGTGGAGTAGTGGAGTGCTGGAGTATTGATGTTGTATTTTTTCATCACTCCATTTCTCCAGTACTCCCTTTCACCATTTCCCACTCTCTCCGTTTTTCCGTGCCTTGCCTATTCTTCCAGCTCGATGTTCCAATAGAGATAGTCCCTCCATGATTGGGGCATTACCTTGAGGCCCAGAGTGATCTTTAGCGCAGGCAGCCACTCCGG
>QMLW01000023.1 GCA_003646935.1 Deltaproteobacteria bacterium | reverse complement strand
GAAGAGAAGAGGATAATGCAGAGGATCATCGATACCTTTCACGAGAGGTTCGTTCATGCGGTGTACGAGGGGCGAAGGCCGCAGCTCACGAGGGAGGAGATAGAGCGCCTCGCGGATGGCCGCATCTTTACCGCGGACCAGGCCTTAGCGGCGAAGCTTGTTGACCGTGTGGGGTATGTAGACGATGCAATCGAGGCAATGAAGGCCTCTTTAAGGTTACAAGATGCCAGGGTAATAACCTATCATCGCCCCGGCACCTACAAGGGCACCATCTACTCAGGGCTACCCGAGGCTTCTCCTAGGGAGATCAACCTCATCGCCATCAACACGAGTGAACTCGATCCGTTTGCCGGAATACGATTCATGTACCTGTGGAGACCATGAGGCGAATAGAAACAAGGTACGGTGCGAGCGCGAGCACTACAATTCCGGCAGGATAGAGATTATGCTGAGGAGGCTGAGATGAAGGAGCCAAAACTTCCGCCGTATGATCATAGACCGAAACCTTACGCTGGTCCCTCATTCGAAGAGGTGATGGAGCTCAGAAAGCGCTACTTAACCCCGGCACTGATCACCTATTACAGGAACCCCCTTATGATCGTGGAGGGGTCCATGCAGTATGTGTACGACGAGAAGGGGAGTCATTACCTGGACGGTTTTGGCGGGATCGTTAACATCAGTGTGGGGCATTGCCACCCCTATGTGGTGAAAAGGGCCTGCGAGCAATTGGAAACACTGCAGCACACAACTACCATCTACCTCCACCCAACGATTGGCGAGTATGTTGAGATGATCGCGGACAAGCCGCCGATGTGTATCACCCGTGTAGACGTTGATTTTATGCTCGAGGTACTGGATATCGCATTGGGCGATGTATGAATTCAAGCCCGTGATACCCCTAGGGGAAAATGTTTGCCTTCGTATCTGGGCGAGGCGGTTTACTCAACCGCACGCTGCATTAGGGCGGCCGTGGTTTTGATCCCGTTGAGGTAAAAATCGAGCCGAAGGTTCTCATTGGGCGCGTGGTTCTGGATGTCGTTTTGGCCGTAGGGGACCCAAAAGGCAGGAAGCTTCAGGGTGTCCGTAAATACAAAGGCGGGTAGCGTCCCACCTGAGGAGGGATAGAGGATCGGGGAAACCCCGTGTATCTCCTCGATGCTTTGAATGATCTTGTCCGCAAAGGGATGGTCCATGGGCGTCCGGGATGGTGCTGCCTTGGTGAGGACCGTCACCGTTATGTGGCCGAAGCCGTTTTTTAAAAGGTGATGCGTGATCGCCTCAATCACCTCATCCGGATCCTGATCGGGGACCAGGCGCGCCTCGAGTTTCACCATAGCCTCTGATGGCACGATGGTCTTGATGCCGCGCCCGGTAAAGCCGCTTTGGAAGCCGTCTATCGTCAGGGTGGGCCTTGCGAGCAGCTTCTCGTAGTAGCTGTAATCCCGGCTTCCGGCGATAGCCGGGATCTCCAGGTCAGCGAGGATGGCCTCTTCGTCATAGGGGATATTTGAGATGGCATCTTTTTCGATATCGCCTGGATCTGTGAAGGTAGATGCCCGACTCGGTGCCCTCCAACCATAAATTCCTTGACATTTCGGCTATATTATACAAGGATTTTTTAACTAAAGCAGGAAGGGATAGAGAGTATGAAGATAGATATTAACTGTGACATGGGAGAGAGCTTCGGTTCTTATAAATTGGGTCTAGATGAAGAGGTTATTCAATATATAACCTCGGCAAATATCGCCTGTGGCTATCATGCTGGTGACCCACTGGTGATGGAAAAGACGGTCTCCATGGCAAAAAAGCACGGGGTAGCGGTAGGAGCCCATCCCGGTTTCCCCGATTTGATGGGCTTTGGCAGGAGAAATATAGATGCCACACTTGAGGAGATAAAGGGGTATGTGGTTTACCAGATAGGCGCATTGCAGGCCTTTGCCAGGGCTCAGGGACTAACGGTTGAGCATGTCAAACCACATGGTGCTATGTATTTAATGGCCGTGGAAGATGAGAAGATATCCGAGGCTATCGTTGAGGCCATTGCCAGTGTTGACAAGGATCTCATCTTCGTCGCCTTGGCAGGATCTAAAGGTGAGAAGATGACGAAAATCGGGAAGAAAGTCGGCTTACGGGTAGCCTATGAGGCCTTTCCGGATAGGGCCTACACTCCCGATGGCACCCTTGTGTCCCGGAGACAGCCGGGCGCTGTAATCAAGGATCCCGAACTTGTGGCCCAGAGGGCAATGATGATGGCCAAGGAGGGAATGGTAGAGGCCATCGACGGCACCACAGTTCCCTTTCGACCGGAAACCCTATGCGTCCACGGGGATACGCCTGGTGCGGTAAACCTTGTCAGAAAGATTCGGGAGACCTTGACGGCATCGGGCGTTGAAGTGCTACCTCTATCCAAGTTCATTTGAATCCAACCATCCATGGAGTAATCATCATGCATGAGAGACCTCGATTTCTCCTGGCGGGGGACAGGGGTTTGCTGGTGGAATTCGGGGCTGTCATCGACCCCGAGATCAACCAGAAAGTGCGACAGATTTTTCTGAGCATTGAGAAGACGCCGATAGAAGGTGTCACTGAGGTAATACCGACCTACCGCTCTATTCTCATCTTTTACGATCCATTCATTACCAATTCCGAGAAAATAGAAAAGAAAATCTTGGAGCGTCAAGGCAAACTGGCTGACCGGGATATCCCTTCGCCCGAGACCATTGAGATCCCCGTCGCCTATGGAGAGGAATTCGGCCCAGACCTTGAATTTGTAGCTCACCATAATGGTCTGACCCCAGAGGAGGTAATCGAGATACACACCTCGGCAAGCTATCTCATATACATGCTCGGTTTCACACCGGGCTTCCCCTTTTTGGGTGGACTTTCAGAGAGGCTATTTACACCCAGGCTTGAGAATCCACGACACTTAGTGCCTGCTGGTTCAGTGGGTATTGCCAACAATCAGACGGGCGTTTATTCTATTGATAGCCCGGGGGGGTGGCGACTCATCGGGAGAACGCCAGCAAAGCTCTATGACCCGAAACGATCTCCCCCGATCCTTCTGAAGGCCGGCAATCAACTGCGTTTCAAAAGTATCTCAAAGAAGCAGTTTCAGGAGATAGCCGAAAGTAATGGGGATTCATAGGATGGAGATATTTGAGATCGTCCAGCCAGGTGCCTATACAACCGTTCAGGACAGGGGGAGGTTTGGCTATCAACAATTCGGCGTTCCCACGTGTGGGGCTGTCGATGCATTCTCCTATCGAGTAGCGAATGCCCTGGTTGGTAACTTCCAGGGCCAGGCGGCCCTTGAGGTAACCGTTCTGGGGCCTACGCTGAAGGTGTTACACCAAGGCCTGATCGCCGTTACCGGTGGAGATCTAGGCCCCCTTCTCAATGACAATCCACTGCCCATGTGGAAATCCGTAGCGATCGAGCCAGGGGACACCATTCGATTCAAGGGGGTCAAGAGCGGATGCCGTTCCTATATATCGGTCTCCGGCGGCATCGATGTCCCTGCGGTCATGGGAAGCCGTTCTACGTACGTTGCGGGAAAGATCGGAGGGATCAATGGCCGACCTTTGACAACAGGTGATAGGTTGAAAAAGGGGGAGGGAACGGGAAAGGCCGGCGTTGGAGTTCCTGCAGACCTTATTCCCACCTATCCGAGGGAAGTGGAGGTTCGAGTCATTCTGGGACCTCAAGACGACTATTTCTCTGAGGGGATCAAACATTTCCTTGCTTTCCCCTTCAAGGTGAGCACAAAAGCGGATCGAATGGGATATCGGCTCGAAGGAGATCCAATCAAACACAAAGAGGGGGTTGAAAAAAGCATTATATCCGAACCCAGTGTACCTGGTGGCATCCAGGTTCCACCAGATGGCCAGCCTATCATCCTTCTAGTAGAGCAAACTGTGGGAGGATATACCAAGATCGCCACGGTCATTTCACCTGATATAGGCAAAGTGGGGCAGGCAAAGACGGGCGATCTCATACGTTTCCAACAGGTTGATATCGAAGAAGCCCACCGGATTCTTAAACGGAAAGAAGAAACGTTTGAATCCATTTTAAAGGCCATAACACAATAGTACACAGGGTTTTAAGCCCGTGTACGAACCATTCGGCTTATAGTAACAACCTTGCCGCTTCATGCGTCAGTCCTGTTGAGCGCGGGATAGATGCTCAATAGGTGAGGAGAGGAGTGAAGATGATCTCAAACAACAGCCAGGGAATAAAGGCCTGGCTTCAAGAAATGAGGTGGCAAGAGGTCCAACAGTACCGTGAAAAAAGGGAAGGCCTCGCTCTCATCCCGGTTGGAAGCGTGGAGCAGCACGGTCTTCACCTCCCATTAGGCACTGACAGCATGGTGGCCATCAGTCTCGCCCGAGATGCTGCGCAGCGGACGGAATCAGTAGTGACGCCTCCCCTTTGGTTCGGTTGGAGCCCCCATCATCTTGCCTTGCCGGGCACGATTACCATACGGCCCGAGATTCTCATCGAGTTTCTATTTGATGTCCTGAGTTCTTTGGCTACTAATGGTTTTGATCGATTTGTGATCGTCAACGGACACAGAATTGCGAATATTCCCTGGATTCAGATCTCCGCGGAGAAGGCGCAGCGCGAGCTGGGTGTAAGGGTGATTATCTTCGACCCGGCATATATGGAGAAAGAGGTTGCAGACGAGATTGGATTTGGCGAGGTCGGCCACGCGGATGAGTTGGAGACATCCCACATGTTACACATCATGCCGGAGTTTGTCCGGATGGATTTGGCCGAGGACCATGTACCCCCGGAAAGAAAGCACTATCATGTGGATCCAAGACTTCAAAAAGATACGCTGTGTTGGGTGCCGAGTACAGCCAAGGAACTGAAGCAAACAGCAGGAGAATCAGGAGGAGTCTCTGGAAGACCAACTCTGGCAACCGCTGAAAAGGGAAAGCGGTTACATGAGCATCTTGTGGGGAGATTGATTGAGGCTATCAATGAGCTCAACAAAGGCCGCGTCACATAATCGCAGAGCTCTTCACTCTAGCCGCGGAGGCTCGATGCCGGAGAAAATCCCGCATGTACGTGAGGAAAGGAGGTGATGCCCTTTAGAAAATGATAACGGCGAGGCATTTTAACGGTAACCAAAAAAATGCGGAGGGAAAAAATGGGTACTAAGAAAGAAAGAGTCCACCCAGATTGTGTCAAGGCTGCTATCGTAGCGGCTGCTATCGTAGCGGTTTTGTCTATGGGATTTGGGATGGCGAGAGCCCAAGGACAAGAGGTGAAGATAGGCGTTATCTATCCACTCTCTGGTCCAGTTGCCCATGCAGGGAATATGTCCAAGGATGCCGTTTCCTTGTGTGCTGACTATGTGAACAACAAATGGCCCGATCTGCCCATTCCTATCGGAAATTGGGAAGGGATTCCAGGCCTCAATGGCGCGAAGATAAAGCTGATCTTTGCGGACCACAGGGGAGAGCCGGACAGGGGAGCGGATCTCGCGAAGAAGCTTATTATCGATGAGAAGGTGGTCGGCATTTGTGGGTGCTATCATAGTTCAGTAACCAAGACGGTCAGCACGGTTTGCGAGAGACATAAAATACCCATGATAAACCCGGAATCCACGTCTCCTGTATTGACTAAGAGGGGCTACCAATGGTTCTTTAGGGCCACACCTCACGACAGGATTTTCGTGAGAGACTTTTTTGAGTTCCTCGGGCTTCTGCATCAAGGAAAGGTGCCTGGCGTGAAAGCTGTTCCGAAATCGGAACTGCGCACGATTGGTGCATGTACGGAAAATACGGAATGGGGAGCCGGAACAAGAGATGTGATCAAGGAATTTGCCAAGCAATATGGTTATGAAATCGTGTCAGATGTCACCTATCCTCATGAATCGCCGGATTTGACTGCTGAAGTTCGAAGGCTGCTCGCACCGAAACCAGACATACTCATGTTCGCCTCCTACATCTCTGATGCCATCCTCCTGACCAAGACCATGAAGGAGTTCAAGGCTAAGGCAAAAGTGTTCTGGTCTCAGGACGTGGGTTTTTACCAGCCAAAGTACATTGAGACCTTTGGCAATGATACGGAGGGGATCCTCAATCGGACCGTATTCTCTAAAAAGCTCTTTGCCGTAAAACCTGTTGCAAAGAATATCAATGTAGAATTCAAGAAAAGAAGCGGTGTGGATTTTATGGGGACTTCTGCCCGGGCATTCACCGGTATGCAGGCATGGGCTTACGTGCTCAATGAAGCTGGCTCGACAGACCCGGAAGCCATTCGAAAGACAGCCGAAACAATCGAAATACCCGGTAAAGACCTGATCGTGCCGTGGAAGGGGATTAAGTTCGAGGATGTGGGAGGAGAGACAAACCAGAATACCTGGTCCAGTGGTTTGATCGTGCAGTATCAGGCACAAGAGCCCGAGATTATCTACCCCCTTGATGTAGCTACCGCCAAGTTCGTCTATCCATGGCCGGGCTTGAAGTAGAACACCGTACTGTTAGATTGAGGTTTAGCCGTCCTATGAATGGCTAAACCTCTTTTCAATCCCTTGATGACAAAAAGGAATACCTTATGGAGATGCTCGTACCCACCATAATATCCGCGCTGCTCATGGGAATGCTCTTTGCCCTGGTTGCCTTGGGGCTTGCCATTATATTCGGCGTGATGAATATCGTTAATTTCGCGCACGGTGAGTTCCTTATGGTAGGAATGTATACCGCATTCCTCACCGCAACAGTCTTCTCCATAGAGCCGCTATTGACCCTGCCGATAGCCGCGATGGTCGGCTTTTTATTGGGTATAGCCTCATATTATTTTCTGGTTAGATATCTGCTCAAGGGCCCTATGCTCGCACAGCTCCTGGGTACCTTTGGATTGATGATTTTCCTGCGATATCTGGCCATGTGTATTTTCGGTCCCGATTACAAGACCCTGGAACAGGGGGTGCTCATCGGCAAAAGCATTAAGTGGGGGTCTGTGGTGCTGAGTTATCCCAGATTAGGGACTGCTGTACTCAGCCTGATAGCCTTTGGGATCATCTACTGGCTCATAAACCGAACCCGTCTTGGAAAGGCCCTACAGGCAACGGCACTCGACGTAGAGGCTGCAAGCTACATGGGCATAGACACGGAAAGGATGAGGGGCCTTGCATGGGGCCTAGGAGGGGCCACCATGGGAATTGCCGGGGCCCTGCTTACCAATTTCTACTATGTCTTTCCCACTATAGGAATTCTCTTCTGTATGATCGCCTTTGCAACCGTGGCGTTGGGTGGGTTCGGATCAATCAAGGGGGCGTTTATAGCTGGGCTGATCATGGGCCTAATCATAGATCTAGGAGGCACCTATATCGGCCCACATCATAAATTTGCCCTCGTGTATCTCACCTACTTTCTGGTAGTAGTATTCAGACCTCAAGGCCTTTTCGGGTGGTAGTTGAAAGTGAGAACCCTGAGAGATGCATTTTCGTTTGGCGATTTGCCCTTAGTAGAGAGGATTGGTTTTGCCATTTTCATCATGTTCTGCACCCTCTTTCCCTGGGTCACCAAGGGCTCCTTCGACCAGGCGGTTATGATCCAATTCCTCATCTTTTGCCTCTATGGGCTGGGATGGAATCTCATCGGGGGATATGGGGGGCAGGTGGCCCTGGGACAGGCAAAAAATGTCGGGATGTCCGCCTATACCGTTGCCTTGCTCATGGTTTGGTGGGATATCCCTTTCTGGTTATCCACGCCGCTGGGTGTGGTGGTAGCAACTATTGAGTCCTTCGTCCTCGGCTATTTCTTGTTCAGGCTTAGGGGACACTACTTTGCGATTGCCACCATTGCCGTCTCGCTCGTCTGGCAGCAATTATTTATCAACTGGGATCTTATCGGGGGAGCCAGGGGAGTTGAGCTACCCTTGAAGGAGACCCCGAACTTCCTTTATATGCAGTTTGCATCTCCCATTTATTATCACTATTTTGCCTTCTTGCTTGTCCTCGCGGCCATTCTATATATGAATTGGTTCAGGAAATCCAGGCTTGGATATCAACTGCGGTCAATCACGTCAAACGAAGAAGTTGCAGAAAGCCTGGGCATAAATGCCCATTGGGTGAAGGTCAAGGCTTACTGCATTACGGGTGTGTTTGCAGGCATGGGCGGGGCCTTCTACACGGTCTACTATAACTATATCGATCCCTTCTCGGTAATGCATCTGGAGCTGTCAGTAATGATCGCCTTGATGACCATGATAGGCGGTGCAGGTTCCATGTGGGGTCCAATAATCGGTGCAATGATCCTCATCCCCTTAGATCGCTACCTGGGTGCCTGGCTTGGAGGAAGCGGAATTATCGGGGTGGACTTCATGATTTACGCGTTGATGGTTATGATAATATCGGCCTATGAACCAAAGGGAATCTGGGGCATAATCGAGAAAGTCAGGGCGAGGAGGTAGGTAAAGGCCCCATGCCGCTATTGGAAATAATTGACTTGACGAAGGATTTTGGCGGTGTAGCCGCCAACAACCATATCTCCCTTGAGATTGAAAGGGGGGAGATCATCGGACTGATAGGTCCGAACGGTGCGGGCAAGACCACCCTGTTCAATTGCATTGTCGGGTATCACAAGCCGAATCAAGGTGCCATACGATTCAAGGGCAAGGATATCACTGGACTCAAGCCCTTCCAGACAAATCGGGAGGGGATTGGCAGGACCTTTCAAATTATGAGCATTTCCGGAGACCTTACGGTATTGGAGAATGTCATGGTAGGATCCTTCTGTAAGACTTCCGATCGTAGAACCGCACGGCAAGAGGCCTCCGAGATAATGAATCTCACGGGATTGGAGCAAGACGCTGAGGCCCGACTTACCGAATTGCCTGTGGCCACTCAAAAACGGGTTGGCCTTGCCATGGCCCTTGCTACCAAACCAGAGCTCCTCATGCTTGATGAGGTTGCTTCAGGCCTAAATCCGAGGGAAACGGAGGAAATGGTCGCGCTTCTTAAAAACATCTATGTGGTGAAGGGGCTGACCCTTTTTCTCACTGAACATGTGATGGAAGTCGTGATGCCCATTTCCCAGCGTATCATCGTCCTGGACGGGGGCCAAAAAATAGCGGAGGGAAGGCCCCAAGACATCGCCAACAATGAACGGGTGATCAGGGCCTATTTGGGTGAGAAGTATGCTAAAGGTCGAAGAGATAGAGGTTCGATATAGCGGTGTACCCGTGATCCACGACGTTTCCTTCCACGTGAATGGGGGAGAGCTGATCTCGATAGTCGGGGCCAATGGTTCGGGTAAGACCACGGTACTGAAGACCGTGGCCGGAACCCTCCACCCTACAAAAGGAAGCATGGAATTCGAGAATGAGGATATCAGTGCGAGTACGACGGTGGAGATCGTGAGAAAGGGCATCACCTATGTCCCGGAGGAGAGGCGCATCTTTGGTCCCCTTTCCGTGGAGGAGAACCTAAAGTTAGGTGCCTACATCGTCAATGACAGGGAAGAGATGGAAAAAAGCCTTGATTATGTATACGGCCTCTTTCCCATCTTGAAGACAAGATGGAAACAGCTCGGCGGTACCCTCAGCGGTGGAGAGCAGCAGATGCTCGCCATCGGGAGAGGCTTGATGTCGCGACCTAAACTCCTGATGCTGGATGAACCCTCACTGGGGCTTATGCCCAAACTGGTTGATGAGATGCTGGAAGCGGTAGCTACCCTGAAAAAGGAAGGTAACACCATCCTGCTTGTTGAACAGAATGTCAGGGAGGCATTGGAAATGGCGGACAGGGGGTACGTACTGCAGACGGGGAGGACTATCCATGAGGGAACCGGCCAGGAACTTCTTGAGACCGATATTGTCAAGAGGGCGTTTTTAGGGCTTTAGATACCTATGCGTGTCCTTGCTGGTTAATCTCACCTTCCTTTAGGATTTCATGCCCATAATCGAGTTCATCAATGAGGCCTTTCCCCTGTTCGGCTGCTCATCATCGGATGGTAGCCTTGAACCGTTGTATGATCATCTCCCTGTGACGCAGTGCCTCATAGGCATTGTTCAGGGAAACACCCCGAAACCGTACCGTATCTCCGGGCTTGATCTGCCCTAATGAGGGTAGGTCAGCGCTGATCACCGTGGCGATTTTTCTGTATCCGCCGGTGATCGTTTCCATAAGGATAATGATGGGCTGTGCATCGCCGGGAACCTGAATTGTGCCGGGGACGAGGCCCTCGGATATAATGGATTCAGGCATACCCGGCTTTTTTTCAAGCGCAGGCCCTGTCAAACGGATTCCCATGCGATCCGAGTGAGGGGATACCCTGAACGATGAGCCAAGAAAGCGCTTCTTGGCGGCCCCTGTGAACTCCGCATCCTGCGGGCCGAGCATCACCCTCAAAACCCAATCCCTGGAATAGGCGGGGATCCACTTCGAGTCAAACGCCCTTGCCGCTGCCCCGAGATGCAAATGGGGTGATTCGGTACTCAGGATGTCACCCTTTTGAAGCGGCCTTCCCTCGTAGCCCCCAAATCGAGAAGAGAGGCTGGTTGATTCGCTCTCCATGACAGGCGTGACGCTGATGCCGCCGCCTACCGAGAGGTAAGCACGACAGCCGCTTTTGGGCCCTTTAAAGTGGAGCATATCGTCCCGCCGCATGGAATGGCAACGCCACATCCGAAGGGGCT
>QMLW01000022.1 GCA_003646935.1 Deltaproteobacteria bacterium | reverse complement strand
GTTTTCCGCGGAGCTGCAAGAGGCCCCTCCATCTCTAATGTTCCACGGGTATCTGCCTTATCGATATTCATCACAAACGTATCCTCGGATCGACCACCATATAGAGCACATCAGAGACAAAGGTGCCGGCCAGCACCAGGATGGCCGAGACGAAGTTCACCGTGAGTATAATCGGATAGTCCCGAGCCAGGATGGCCTCGTATGCCATCCTCCCCATACCCGGCCAGGAGAAGATGGACTCGATGATCACGGATCCACCGATGAGACCGGGCAGGATCAGGCCGAACATGGTTACGAAGGGCAGCAGGGCATTGCGAAGAGCGTGTTTGTAGTGCACCTGGTCCGGCGGGAGGCCCTTTGCCTTTGCCGTTCTGACATAATCCTGGCCCTCAACCTCGAGCATCTGGCTCCGCACATACCTGGAGAGCACCGCGATTCCCGCGGTGGCTCCCAGTACGGATGGGATCAGGAGATGCCAGATTCGGTCCATGATGAGATTGGGCAAGGTGGCGTCCCCGATGCCAAAGGTCTGCATGCCGATCACCGGCACGTGGAATCTGGTTACCACGAAGATGATCAGTATATAGGCGAAGAAGAATCCAGGGATGGAGATCAACAGGTACGAAAAGAAGGTGGCGCCTCGGTCATAGGCCCCTCCCCTGAACAGGGCTGATCGGATACCAATGGGAAAGGAAAGGGTCCAGGTGAGGATGGTACCCACGATAAACAGCGGTAAAGAGTTCAGGAACCGTTCCCAGATCTTGGTGAGCACTGACTGGTTGTCCTTCCATGAAGTGGTTCTCCCGGTGAAAAGGTCATGGTAAAAGTACAGGTACTGGATATAGAGGGGTTTGTCGAGGTGGAATTCCTGTCGAAATCGCTCGACCATTTCGGGGGTGAATTTGGGGTTCAAAGGATCCACCTGGCTTGGCTCGCCAGGGGCCAGGTGGATGATTAAAAAGGATACCACCGAGACGAAGAACAGGGTCACGATCTTCTGTATAATGCTTCTGCCTATGAATGATACCATTCTTAACCATCCTCATTATTGATTAAAGTGGTTTGCACTCGCCACGTGGTATTTAAGGGATAACCATTCACTGAAACTTGATACTTGAAACTCAAAACTTGGTAAGAATTCGGAATCAGCTTTTTATCAGGATATATAGCCCTCATTATTTGTCCAGTTTCTAGTTTCCAGTTTCCAATGCTATCCTTCTAGTGCGAAGCTGGGCACCTCAGGGAGCTTGATCCACTTGTTGAAGTGAAACGTGTAGGTACCGGTCTTGGTGGGCGTGATCTTTTTATAGACCACCTTGCCCTCGGGATCGGTTTCCTTTATTACAATCTTCTTATCCAGCACCGCCGTCCATTTGGCTACATAGAGGAATGTGTAGGGCTGCTCGGTTGCGATGATCTCGTGAAGCCTGTGGCAGTACTCCACCTGCTTTTCGTGGTTATATTCCCGCCTTACCTTGATGATGAGATCGTCTGCCTCCTCGTTCTTAGAGCCAACGAAGTTGAGCTGATCGGGATTGGTCTGGCTTGAGTGGAATACCTCGTAGAGATCCGGCTCGATCCCCATGCTCCAGCCCAGGACCAGGGCGTCGAAATCCGCCTTATCCACGCGTTCCTGGATGAACACGGCCCACTCCAGGAGATCGGTCCGCACATCGATGCCGATCTGTCTCCATCCATCCTGGGCGATGGCGAGGACCGCCTTTCTGAGGTCATTGCCGCTATTGGTGATAAGGGTAAATTCAAATCGCTTTCCGTCTTTTTCCAGCCAGCCCTTCTCGCTGCGCCTCCAGCCGGCTTCCTCAAGCAGCCTCAGGGCCCCATCCGGATCGTAGGGTATCGGTTTGATGCTATGATTGTAGTAATCGGTTTGCTTCACAAAGGGACCTGTAATTCGCTCTCCCTGACCATAGAGCACGTATTTGATGATCTTGTCCACATCGATGGCCATGCTCAGGGCTGTTCGGACCCTGCGGTCGTCGAAGGGTTTTCGGCGCATGTTATAGCCGATGTACGTATAGCCGAAGGAGGGTCCGGAGAAACTCTGATACTGGGGATCGTCCTTGAGGCGCTCAACCTGGTGGGGTTGAACGCCGTAGCTATCCACGGTGCCCGCATAGAACTCCATCTCCTGGGTGAGAAGATCGGGGATAATTCGATAGATGTAGCGTTTGTAGTTGGGTGGACCTTCCCAATACTCGTCAAAGCGATCCAGGATAATGTACTGATCCGATTTCCACTCCCGAAACACGAATGGGCCGCATCCGATGGGATTGCGATTGAACCTGCTCTGCCGCATGGAGAACTTATTCGGGTCTTTGCCTAATTCAATGGCTTCTTTTCTCAATGCTTCATCATTGAGGATATGCTCGGGGAGGATTCCCATGCCCCACGTGCTTAAGGCCAAGGAGTAGAGCCGCTTATAGGTGATGCGCACGGTCAGAGGATCGACAACCTCCACCTCCTTCACCGGCTCGTAATTGGATACGCGGGGTGAGAGGTTCTTGGGATTCATTAAGGCCTCATAGGTGAACTTGACGTCGTTGGCATCGAAGATGTGACCGTCGTGAAATTTAACGTTGGGACGGAGTTGAAAGAGGATGATCGGGTTGTGTTCTGTAGGGGGAAGAACCTGCCGTGCATATGCTTCCTTTTTTAATCGGCCGATATCCCCCTCGACCTCTACATAGGACAGAGCGTCAAAGGAGCGGAAGTAGTCCCCTCCCAGGATGACCTCGAGGTTTTGAAAGAGGTCCTGATCCACATGATCCAATACTAGTTTAATCCTGGCGGGTGCCCTGACCTGAATTCGTATTTCCTTCCCCCTTTTGTTGGTCTTTTCCTTGTTCTCAATCCTAGTTACCGTGAAATTCCTGGCTGGAATGGTGGATATCTCCTTGATATGCCCCAAGGACACCTTGATTTGAGGGGTGACCGGCAGATCTTCGGCCCTCGCCTTATTGAGAAGCTCCACCACCTCCCCGGCTCTCGCCCTGCCTACGCCGGGTATCTCCGCCTCCTCGTTTATGTAAAAGAATGCCTCCTCAAAGATCTCCCAGGAGGTGGCGAGGCGTCCCCTGAAGTTGAGGTCTTCATCCCTGTCGATGAGCCCCTCAAAGACCATATTTTCGATTTGGCTGCTTGCTGAATCCGATGAGAGGACGGGGTTCAAGACGTGAGCATCGCCGATGGATGCGGTGATATATTCGTTGAGACGGTTGGGATTGCCCTTTGATTGCTCCTCATAGGTGGGCACCCAGAGATATGACTGGAGCAAGAATATTACCACCACAATCGGCGTGTATATGAGAATCCTTCGGACGGTCATGGGACGTATTGACTTTTGGGTCGTGTTAGTATTGACTATCCACTAAGCATCATAGCACTAATGCGCAATCGAGTAGAAGTAAGATACGCAATAGAAAAATAAGAGTCAATTCGTTTGAGTGTACTGGCCTCCATTCTATTGAACGCAGTACTTCTCTTTTTCTCAGCGGTGCAAGCATTTTCTCTACCCAGTAAGAAAGAGGTATATGACACAGGGGTTTAAGGTGATAGCGGTTTGGATGGAGTGGCAATGGATGAAATGAACACTCAGGTAATCCGCCTCAGCCCTGCCGATAGTGTAGTAGTAGCACGGACGGGTGTTTCGGCCGGGGCCGCTACCATCATCTGCTTCACCACGGGTCGGGGCTCCGTGTTCGGCTGTAAGCCCGTTCCGGTCATCAAACTGGCAACCAACACCGCCCTTTATGAACGCATGGAGGGGGATATGGATATCGACTGCGGCCCCATCGTCAAGGGAGAGGCAACGGTAGAGGAGATGGGCAAGAAAATCTTCTCCTCCATTTTAGAGACGGCCTCTGGGAGAAAGACCAAGAGCGAGATACTCGGGATAGGGGATAACGAGTTCGTGCCCTGGGATATCGGTGCGGTGATGTAAGGGGTGTTAGCTGTCTTATTTCAGCGCCTCTGATTTCTCGAATTTCTCCTTCAAACTCGCAAACCGCTTGTCCACCATGCTCTGTAATTCCCTTAGATCCTCTTCAGTCAGGTGTCTAAATCTACCCTGAAGCCGTATGTACTCCTCGACGGGTTTGATCTCCTCAGGCACCACCGTCTGTCGATACACCTCGGCATGTTCCACCTCATATAGGGGGAATAGGTTCGTTAACACCGCGAGCCGCATTACCTCTATGGAGAGGTTCTCGGGCATTCTCCAGCCGGTGGGGCAGGAGGAAAAGAGGTGGATAAACCTCGTGCCCTTAATCGTTCTGGCCTTCTTCAGCTTAGCGATCATATCATGGGGATAGGCAGCAGTTGCCGTTGCCAGATAGGGGATCTTGTGTGCAATCATGATCTCGTCGATATCCTTCTTCGGCTCGGATTTGGGATTCTTGACAGGGGTTGTGGTAGTCCAGGAGCCGCGCGGTGTAGCGCTCGAGCGCTGGATGCCTGTGTTCATGTAGGCCTCGTTGTCATAGCATATATAGACAACATCTTCGTTTCGCTCCGCAGCACCTGAGAGGGCCTGGATGCCGATATCCAACGTACCTCCGTCACCTGCCCATCCCACCACGCAGATCTCACCCATTCCTCGTCTCCTGAACGCCGCCTTAATGCCTGAGATAGTAGCTGCCGTAGTCTCGAAGGCGCAGTTAAAGAACGGGACCTCCATAATCGACCGGGGGAAGGCCCCAGGTATGATCGTCCAGCAACAGGCGGGTACCGCGAGCACCGTGGGTTTTCCCAAGGCCTTTAGGGCAAGCCTCATAGACAGGGATGCGCCGCAACCGGCACAGGCCAAATTCCCGGAGGTAAGCAGTTCTTGCTCCGGTATATACTGATTGTCAAATCTCTGATTCACGCTATACATAGTTTACTCCTACCCACATATCGACATCATCGGGTTCAGCATCCTCTAGGGTCTTGGTGTAGATTTCCTCAATGGTCTTCACGCTGATATCTCGCCCACCAATACCGGCGACATAGCCATAGATAAGCGGCCTTTGGGCCTCCGGAAGATCATAGAGGGCGCTCCTGACCTCTTGGGCCCAGACGCCGGTTGCACCGGGAGAGAAGTTCCTATCGATCACCGCCACCTTTTTCTTCCCCTTTAACGTCTCTATGACCTCTTCCCTCGGGAAGGGACGTAGTGTCTTGAGTTTCACCATGCCAACCCCCTTTCCCTTCTCCCTGAGGTAATCCACGGCATCTCTTGCGGTGGACGCCACGGTCCCGGAGACGACCAAAACCAGCTCTGTGTCCTGAGCCCGGTATTCCTCCACCTGTCGGTAGGTCCTTCCAAAGGCCTGGGCGAAGTCCTCGTGGACCTCGGTGATGATGCCCTTTGCCTTCTCCATATCCCTCTGAATCTGCCATCTGAACTCCATGTAGGCATCGTTCATGGTGATGCCGCCGAAGGTCCTGGGATTATCCGGATCGAGCCAGTTTTCTCCCGGATCGATGGGCGGGAGAAAATCCCTCACGCGTTCTTTCTCGGGTATGTCAACTGGCTCCGATGTGTGGGAGAGGAAGAACGCATCCAGGACTACCATCGCCGGCAGCCGCAATCTCTCCGCTATCTTGAAGGCCATGATGGTGGTATCCAGTACCTCTTGATTGCCCTCACAGTAGAGCTGGATCCAACCGGTTTCCCTCTGCGAGACGGAATCGGTCTGATCGCTCCAAATGCTCCATGGGGCTGCTGCTGCTCGATTGACGTTGGCGAGCACCACGGGCGTTCTAGCACCGGCTGCGTAGTGAAGCATTTCATGCATCAGGAATAATCCCTGCCCGCAGGTGGCGGTAAAGGCCCTGGCGCCACCCATTTCTGCCCCGATGCAGGCGGCCATGGCCGAATGTTCAGATTCCACCCTTATGTAGTCGAAATCCACTAATCCCTCGGCCTGCATGGTAGCGAGCTCCTCTATGATGGTCGTCTGGGGTGTAATCGGATAGGCGGCAACTACTTGCACATCCGAGAGCATTGCCCCATAAGCTACTGCCACGTTTCCCGTAATTACCTTTCTCATACTGCTACTCCATAACCTCCATTCTCATGGCCCCCCGCGGGCACTCGTATACGCATATACCGCAACCCTTGCAGTAGTCCATATCCGCAATGTATCCATAGCCATCGGGATCGGACTTGATGGCGCACTCCGGGCAGAAGATATAGCAGTTTCCGCATTCCGTACAGGAGCCGCAGATAAAGCAACGCTGCGCCTCGGCAACTGCCTCCTCTTTTGAGGGAGATGCAATCACCTCCTGAAATCCCTGTAATCTCTCCTCCAGGGGAATCCTTTGCGGCCTTATGCGTGAACGATGGTCGAAATAGAAGGTATTCATGTCCTTGAAGCCTATAACCTCCGAGCCCGGATTTCTCCTCGGGAATAGCATCGTGCCCTTGATGCGGCCGAGGCTCACGTTTCCCTTCTCCCCCCACCTGAAACGATCAAGGCTACCCTCATCGCACTGCTCTCCCTCGAGGAATCTATCGATGGCTATGGCTGCCCTCTTTCCGGAGCCGATAGCATGGGTAACGGTATGGGGAATATCTATGATATCGCCACCTGCAAAGAACTTCGGAGCAGCAGTGTGGCCCATGTTGTCTGTTTCAACTACCCCTCCTTTGTGGGAGATAAGGGAAGGAAGATCCTCTACTTTGGTGCCCTCTCCAATGGCCATAATCATGCCGTCACATTGAATCTCGAAGACCTCCCCCGTAGGCACCGGTCTTCTCCTGCCCGAGGAATCCTCCTCGCCCAGGGTCATCTTCTCCGCCGTAAGCCCGGCGATATGCCGTTGGCCGATTATCTCCTTGGGAGCAGTGAGAAAGAGGAACTGAACGCCCTCCTCCTTGGCCAGTTCAACCTCCTCCGGATGTGCCGGCATCTCCACCTCTGTTCTCCGGTAGGCGATGGTTACCTCAGCGCCGAGCCTTCGTGAGGCCCGTGCGCAGTCTATGGCGCTGTTTCCGCCACCGATCACCACCACCTTAGAGCCTGCCTCCGGTGTATTCCCGAGGTTGATCTCCCGCAAGAACGCAAGGGCATTGAATACGCCCCCTTTGTCCACGCCCCCGATCCCGAGGCTCGCCTCTTCCCAGGCCCCGATTGCGACAAAAAGGGCATCGTGCTCTGAGGCGAGAGAATCCCATGAGATGTCCTTTCCCGCTGTTACCCCCATGGTAAACCCTACTCCCATGGCAGACAGACGGTCGATCTCGGCGTCGAGTATCTCCTTGGGCAGTCGATACGAGGGGATGCCATAGCGCATCATGCCGCCCGGCTTCTCGTTGGAATCGAATATGGTTACCGCATACCCCATCCTTCTCAATTGGTAGGCTGCGCTGAGGCCTCCTGGACCAGCACCCACGATAGCGACTTTTTTATCCTTTTCATCCTCTGGGGGGGCTACGGTGAGCCCTTTAGACAGGCCGTAGTCGCCGATGAACCGCTCTACCACATGGATTGCTATGGATTCATCGTGATCGTTCCTGTTACACTGCTCCTCACAGGTATGAAAACAGACCCGGCCCATGATGGCGGGGAAGGGGTTTTCCTCCATGATCAAGTTCCATGCCTCCTCGAACTTCCCCTGGCCAACCAGGTACATGTATCCTGTGATGTCCTCCCCGGCCGGGCACTGCTGGTTACATGGGGAGGTGAGATCAACGAAATGAGGCTCGGCGAACTTCCAGGTTCCGGTCTTATTGACCAGCCCCGGCGTAGTGGATCTTGCACACAATGGAACGCTCACGCGTCTATCGGTATATTTCATCTTCTATCCCTCTGATTAGCCGATCATCCTTGATTACAGCACCACCGCGTCGCTCACCATTTCATAGGCTTCCTTTGCCGCGGCGGCGTTATCCTCTGTGTGGGCCGGTACATCGGCCTTGATGCCCTCGATCAGGTTCTCGAGGCTCACTACTCCCAACACCTTGGCAACAGCGCCCAATATAGCGGTGTTCACGATGGGGGATTGGGGCGTTCCGAGATGGTGCTTTACCGCGATCCTACCCGCGGGGACCGTTGCCACGCGAAAGCCTTTGAACTTATCCGAAAACTCCTCCGGTTTTTTGCTGCTGTTGATAATCACAATGCCGTCGTTCTTAAGCCCGCTTGCCAGGGGAACCTGATCAACAAGGAGGGGATCGAGGACGACGAGATGGTCGGGCTCGTAGATCTCGGTGCGTATCCGTATGGGCTTATCATCAACCCTGAGAAAGGCGGTCACCGGCGCCCCCCTTCTTTCCACCCCGAAGGCCGGGAAGGACTGGGAATATCTATCCTCTAAAAAGATAGATGTGGCGAGGATTTTCGATGCAACCACCGCCCCTTGACCGCCGCGGCCATGAAAACGTATCTCGATCATTGAAAGGCTCCTGTTGTTGTTTCAAAATTGTGCCTCTATTTAGTTTTATCGCAATCAAAATGTCAACGAGAAAAATACATGGTACAATTGAATACAGGCCTTAAGGCTGTTATGGAGTCTCGAAAAGTCCTTTAACAAATATGATTCCCCATAAGGAAATGCCACCAGGTAATCATCCTATACACTGGGCAAACATTAGCTCAATTCCTCGGCATAAGCGAAGTCTGCAGCCACTCCTCCGGTATGGATAAACAGCACGGCATCCCTTTTGGTGATTTGACCCTTTCCGATAAGATCCATGAGGCCCGCCATAGCCTTCCCCGTGTAAACAGGATCAAGGAAAATCGCCTCAGCTTGGGCTACCACCCGAATTGCCTCGACGCTCTCCTTTGTAGGCATGCCGTAGCCTTCACCGATATAATCATCATAGACGGCTACCTCATCGGAGCTTACCCTCAGATCCAAGTTCAAAAGGCCAGCCGTTTCATTGACTTGGTCAACCACAATGTTGGTAGCCTCTTGTTTTCCATTCAATACGCTAATGCCGATGACATCAAAGGGGGCCTTGAGCTCTTTGAATCCCAGTATCAAACCCGCCTGCGTTCCCCCCGAGCCATTTGCCACGACCACATAGCGAACAGCGATCCGTTGATCCCGTACTTGTCGACTGATCTCTTCAGCAGCATCAACCCAGCCCGCAGTTCCAAGTGGGTTAAAGGCCCCAGCGGGGATGACCAAGGGATTACGCCCCTTGACACGCAGCTCTTCCGCGAGTTGGTTCATCTTCCTCGGCATGGTGTTGAACATCTCGCTTGGATGGCTTACCTCCATGATGGTGACGGAGGAGGCAAGGATGTCGTGCAGCAGGAGATTGCCCTGGGTTTCAACATGAACGCCCTTTACCAGCACAAGATGGGGCTCCATTCCCAGCTTGCGGGCGGCTGCCGCCATCTGCAGGGCAAAGTTTGACTGCGAGCTCCCGCTGGTAATCAGGGTATCATATCCCCTCTGCTGGGCATCGGCGAGTACATACTCAAGCTTGCGGCACTTGTTTCCCCCCAGTGCGAGCCCCGTGAGATCATCTCGTTTCACAAATATCCGAGGCCCTCCCATGGTTTCGGAAAGACGTGACAATTCATGCAATGGCGTTGGAAATTGACCCAAAGAAACCCGTGGCAACTGAACTATAGACATAGCCAACCTCCTTGCAGGTTTACTATTCGAATACGGTATATGATCACCCCATATGAGTATACGGTGAAATGATTGACCTTATCGTACGCCTTGCGGCTTATTCCCCGAGTCCTCATTATTACCACGCAGTCAGCGGAATATGGGGGACCAGCTTTGGCATGATAAGATGGGGCAGTGCTAAAGAAAGGGGAGGAAAATAGGTGGTTATGAGAACCACGGGAACCGAGCAGGTTACTATGAAGATCATTTGTGGTTTTATGAGCTTGTCCAGACTACAATTACCAATGCGTCCGGCAAGGTAGAGGATAGGAGCAGTAGGTGGCGTCTTATTGCCAAGCCCCAAGTTAGTGCCCAAGATAGCGGCAAAATGGACAGGATGAATTCCTATCTCCTTCATCAGGGGAAACAGGAGGGGTGCCGCCAGGAGGGTGCCGCTGAAGTCGTCCATAAGCATACCGAGGATAAGCAGGAATACATTGACCATAAGTAATATGAAGAATTTATTGTCCGTAAAGCCTATGAGCGTTGATATTAATCGCTGCGGCACGTTCTCCATGATGTAAAGTCGGCTCAGAATCATGACGAAAAAGACCATGAGTATTATCACACCTGTGGTGGTAATCGCGGTGATCATGGCCTCCGTGAATTGCCTCACATTCATGGTATGATAGATAATAAATCCCACAGGAATACAATAGAGCACCGCGATCCCCGCTGCTTCCGTGGGGGTAAAGACGCCCCCATAGATGCCTCCCAAGACGATGACAGGCATAAGCAAGGCAAAGAAACCTTTGTTCACGGCATGCCCAAAGGCTTTCATTTGCTGCACCAGACCAACAGATGGCATGACGGTGATAGGCAGTTTGCGGCACATAAACCAGTTTACGGTACTGTAGAACCCTATCATGATAATGCCGGGCACCACCGTGGACAAGAAACAGGCCGCCACTGACTGCCACGTTACCCAGGCGTATAGGATCATAGGCACACTGGGAGGAATAAGCTGTCCCAAAACAGACGGGGCGGCAACTAATGCCGTGGCTTGACCCCGCGGATAGCCTCGCTCCACCATGCGGGGTATCATGATGCTGCCAATGGCTGCTACTGCTGCGGTGCACGTGCCGGCTATAGCCCCAAATATGGCACAGCTTACTATCGAAACGGTGCCCAAGCCGCTCTTGGTTCTACCCAATATAGCATCGGAGATGGCCACAAGCCGTGAAGCAATGCCTCCTGAAGTCATGAGTCCGCCCATGAGGATAAAAAAGAGGATACACAGCACAGCCATGGAGTTGATTTTATGAAAGCCTGTG
>QMLW01000021.1 GCA_003646935.1 Deltaproteobacteria bacterium | reverse complement strand
TCTTGGTATTCGAGATGAATACCGGTCAGATGCTAGAGGACGTGAGGTTATCGCTTGAGGGAAGGAGAAGGATCCACTTCTATGGGAGACCGGGCGGGATTATATCCACACCGGATGAGATCGCGAAGGTGATCAACAACATATACTATAGGGAAGGGCTCGAAGCAGGGGAATAGATGAAAAAGGTGTTCGGCAGGCCACGAAGCATAAAAGACTCGGTCTTTCATTACTGCCCTGGGTGCGGGCACAGTGTAATCCACCGATTGATTGCCGAGGTCATCGATGAGCTGGATATCAGGGGGGTTGCCATAGGCGTTCCTCCTGCGGGCTGTGCAGTGCTCGCCTATAATTATTTCGATATCGACATGGGGGAGGCCCCCCACGGGAGAGGGGCTGCGGTGGCCACTGGTATCAAGAGGGCACTGCCCGACAGAATCGTTTTCTCCTATCAGGGTGATGGGGATATCGCGGCTATCGGAACGGCAGAGACCATCCATGCGGCGAACAGGGGTGAGCGCATCACGGTTATTTTCGTGAACAACGGCGTATATGGCATGACCGGAGGTCAGATGGCACCCACAACAATCGTTGGACAGGGATCAACGACAACCCCTGGAGGGAGAAATCCGGAGAGGGATGGGGTTCCAATTGATTTGAGCGAGATGTTGGCCATTGCCAATGGAAGCGTGTATATAGAGCGGACGGCAGTCAACACCCCGAGGAACATCACGCGCACGAAGAGGGCCATTGCCAAGGCCTTTCGGGTCCAGATGTCTGATTTGGGGTTTTCCCTGGTAGAGATCCTGTCCGCATGTCCCACGAATTGGAAGATGTCCCCGGTACGGGCAAATGAATGGATCGGCTCGGACATGACAAAGATATTCCCGCTCAAGGTCATCAAGGATACCACAGGAGACAGAGTGGCTGTAAAATAAGGGCGGCGCTATGCTTACCAAGTTGATTTTTTCGGGTTTCGGCGGTCAGGGGGTATTGATGATGGGCTACATCCTCGCGGTGACCGCTATGAGGGAGGGTAAGCACGTGACCTATCTCCCCTCCTATGGTGCCGAGGTTCGGGGAGGAACGGCGAACTGCACGGTATCCATCTCGGATGAGGAGATCGCCTCTCCGGTGGCATCCTTTCCCGACTATGTGATTGCCATGAACAAGCCCTCCCTGATCAGGTATGAGGGCCAAGTCAAGGTAAAGGGGACCCTACTGTTAAATTCCGATTTGATAGATATTGAGCCCGCGAGGAAGGATATTGCTATCTTCAAGATACCGGCCAATACCATTGCCAAGAAGCTAAGGAGCGAGAGGATAGTAAACATGATTATGCTTGGTGCCCTTGCAGGGGCAACGAACATTACCGGTACCGATTCCTTGATGAACGCACTGGCCGAGGTGGTCAAGGGAAAGAGGGCCAAGCTGATGGAGCTCAATAGGAAGGGCTTGGAGAGGGGTGCCGCCTATATCCTGGAGGGAGCGTGAACATGCCTGTGAAAGAGATTAACCTCGTGCTGAAGAATGAGCCGGGACAACTATCGCTGGTGAGCGATATTTTGGGTTCCAGCGGGGTGAATATCATTGCCTTTTATGTGAGCACTGAGGGCGATGAGGGAAGCCTGAGGTTCGTGGCCAATGATCCAGACAGGGCTACCACGGTGCTAAGAGCGAGGGGCTACAGGATAAGGACAGAAGAGGTGATTGCCTGTGAAACGCCGAATCACCCCGGCGGCCTCAATTCCATCTTAAAGCCGTTAAAGACAGAGGGGATAAACGTAAATTATATCTACCCCTGTCTCTCACGACTGGCGACGGAGCCAACTGCAATACTCATCCTGGGAGTGGCACCCCCTGACAGGGACAGAACCGTTGCTGTGCTAAGGGATAACTGGATCAGGCTCTTGGACGAGGATCTCTATCGATTGTAGCTATCATGATGGATCAGGAAACCTACTCCATTGTCCTTGATACCCTCAAGAAGATCGAGAGGGAGAAATTATCCTTGGACACACGGTTGGAGCTGGATGAGAAGGGGGAGTTCCCTGAGGAGCTCATCCGATTCATGGTGGGCCCTGATATCGGCCTCCATCTCATCTTCGTCCCGGAGGAATATGGCGGTTTGGGGGCGAGCGCCATGCAGATCGCGAGGATGTCGGAGGAGATCGCCAAGGTAGATATGGCCATCGCCACGTCATTTCTGGCTATCTGTCTGGGCATGGACCCAATAAGGGTAGCAGGAACGAAGGAACAGAAGGATAAATACATTCGGCGAATCGCAGATGAGGGACTCATCGTTGGCTATGGTGTCACTGAACCCGAGGCAGGTTCTAATGTCCAGGCACTCAAGACAAAGGCGGAACGAGTGCTTGATGAAAAGGGCGATATCAAGGGTTATATGCTTAATGGACAGAAACAATTTGTTACCAATGGGGGGGTAGCTGATTTATATACCATCCTTGCTGATACACCTGAAGGCCCATCTTTTTTCATAGTTGAGAAAGGCGCAAAAGGCCTTACGCCTGGGCAGCACGAAGACAAACATGGTATCAGAGCCTCAAACACCGCACCTGTAATATTGGAAGATGTCTTTGTTCCAGCAGCAGATCTTATTGGCGGCGTTGAAGGAGCTGGATTAAAAGAGGCAAATAAAGTTTTTGGCTATACCAGGCTTATGGTCGCAACCTTCGGCCTCGCAGCCGGGGTTTCATCGTTAGAAAAGGTTGTCGCCTATGCAAAAGAAAGGGTCCAGTTCGGAACTACTCTCGCAGAAAAACAGGGCTATACCCATAAGCTTTTAGTTCCCAATGCTGTAAGGCTTGAGGCAGTTAGGGCTTACATCGAAGAGGTTGCTGCAAGGATTGATTCAGGAGAGGAAGATTTACAGGTAGAGGGTTCCATTGCCAAATATTTTGCTACCGAGGTTGGTGATTTGGCGGCAAACGATGGTATTCAGGCCCTTGGAGGGTATGGTTATATCAAGGAATACGAGGTGGAAAAGATTAAAAGAGATGCAAAAATCACTACCATCTTTGAGGGAACAAGTGAAATTCAGCAGAATATCATCTCTATCTTTCGATTGAGGAAAACATTACATACAAAGGGCGAATATTATCGTAGCATGGCGGAAGAGCTCTCAGGCCTTTCAGAAGAAACTGATGGCCCAATCGTTGCGAGGGCCATAGGATTATTAAATGAGTTCCTTTTGGTTGCACGAAAGTTTAAGGTTACTAAATCACAATATTTCATGTTTCTTTTGGCAGATATGATGACATGGATGGAGATAGCCAAGGCGATATGTGTAAAGGCAGGCTCAAAAAATTGTGAAATGACACATTCGAATCAATTTATGCTGGCCGTTGCCCGGCTCTTTGCAAGAGAGGCCATTGAAAAGGTTTATCTAAATATATTGAAGATTGTTCAAGGTCAACAGGCATTCGATGAACTGACAGAGGAGCTAAACTCCGTGGCCTTCAACACGATTTTTGAAGGTACTCTCGCAGATATGGATGTGGTAGCCAGGGAGTTGACAGTATAAACAATCACTTGAGCTTCCACACCGGCTCCCTCTTCTCCCTGAAGGCATTTACCCCTTCGAGGGCATCCTCGGTTGTGCAGAGTTCGGCGAACATCTCATCCGAGTATTCCAGGGCCTTTTCGAATTCCATGTCGGACATGGTGTAAAAGGCCTGCTTTCCCATCTGGAGCGCTATTGGGCTTTTTGAGGCGAGTTTGGTCGCAAGCTCCAGTGCCTCGTCCATCAATTTATCCTGCGGGACCACCTTGTTGACGAGTCCGATGCTCGAAGCCCTTTCAGCATCGATGAAATCCCCGGTGAGGAGCATCTCCAGGGCGCGTTTTCTACCCAGGGAACGAGACAGGGGCACAGCTGGGCCCATGCAAAAGAGCCCCACGTGGATGGCCGTGGTTCCGATCCTGGTTCCCTCGGCAACGATGGCCAGATCCGCAGCTGCCACCAGCCCTGCACCATTTGCAGCCGCTACCCCGTGAGCAGCAACAATAACAGGTGTTACCATATGTGCAATAGTCAGGAAAGACTTTTCCATGTCTCGTATCCACTGCCTGTATTCAAGGATATTTTTCATTGGCAACACCGATACATCGATGCCGGCAGAAAAGGCCCGGCCATTTCCCTTGATAATTATTACCCTGATTTCTCTATCCTTATCCATATCAGCCAGGGCATGGTCTAGTTCCCCAGCCAAGGTAGTGGTAAAGGTATTGAGCTGCTCAGGCCTGTTCAGGGTTATGATCCCGATGTGGTCTTTCCTTTCAACAATAATGGCTTCAAACTCCATCTCTCCTCCTTTCCTTACTATCGATTACCCTTAGCCTTTATATGCGCAATTGCCTTTGTGAGCCTTGTGAGCACCATATCACGGCCCATAACCTCCATCACCTCAAATATTCCCGGGCTCACCGCGGTGCCCGTGAGGGCGACCCTCAAGGGCTGGGCAACCACGCCGAGCTTTATTCCATGCGTTTCTATGAAGGCAGCAAGGATCCGCTCCAATTCATCCCGTGTAAAGACCTCCGCCGCCCTGAGAACGGAAAGCAATTCCTCGAGGAGCTCGGATGATTCAGGCACCAGGAATTTCTCATCGGCCTCCGGCTCATAGGTGATTTTTTGAAAGTAGAACAGCGACTTCTGTGCCATCTCGAGCAATGTCTTGGATCTCGCCTTTAGGGTCCTGACCGCCCCTGTCACCATCTCCCTTTTCAATTCCTCGCACCCGAGCTTATGGAGGAACGGGATTACGAGATCTGTAAGGGTCTCTTCGGTTTCCTCCCTGATGTACTTCGCATTCAGGTCGAGGAGCTTTTCCATATTAAAGATGCCCGCGGACTTTCCCACGCGATCGAGGGAGAATAGGTCGATGAGCTCCTGGATAGAGAATTTCTCCTGATCCCCATGGGCCCACCCCAAACGGGCCAAGGAGTTCAGCAGGGCATGGGGAAGGAAACCCATTTCTCTAAAGGCGAGCACCGAGGTTGCCCCGTGCCTCTTGCTGAGAGGCGTCTTGTCCGGGCCGAGGATCATGGGAAGGTGGGCGTAGTGGGGGATCGGCTCTCCAAGGGCCTTGTAGATAAGGATCTGACGGGGCGTATTGTTTATATGGTCATCGCCCCTAATCACGTAGGTCACCCCCATCTCGCTGTCGTCTACCACTACCGCAAAATTATAGGTAAAGGTGCCATCGGAGCGTTGTAGGATAAGGTCGTCGAGTTCCTCATTTTCAATGGATATGGTACCCTTCACCAAATCCTTGAACGTGGTTGATCCAATGAGGGGACTTTTCAACCGGACCACGGCACCAGGAGCCTTTCCGAGGTTCTTGTCTCTGCATGTGCCATCGTATTTGGGCTTTAATCCCCTTTTAATCGCATCTTTTCTCTTTTCCTCCAGCTCCTTTGGACTGCAGTGACAGTAATAGGCCTTCCCTCCGGAAAGCAGTTTCTCGCATGCCGCGTTATAGACATGTGACCTCTGGGATTGAAAATATGGGCCTTCATCCCAATCGAGGCCGAGCCACCGCAATGATTCGATGATAGTCTCGGTATTCTCCTTCGTTGACCTGGCCGTATCTGTATCCTCTATCCTGAGAATAAACCGCCCGTGATGGTGGCGAGAGAAAAGCCAATTGAACAGCGCAGTTCTCGCTCCACCGATATGCAATGTTCCCGTCGGACTCGGGGGAAATCTCGTAACTATGTTTTCTTTATCTATCTTCATATATTAAGCGCAGATTCGGAGCTATCTGTCCTTCTCTGTACGTGTGTGTCTGCGGCATCAAATGTTTATTGCTTAAATTCCTTGGCTAACCGTACGCCTAACTCCAGGGCCTGTCTGTTTAACTCCAGAGTACCGGAGGGAATCCTGGTTTTGAGCACCTTCATGATGGATTCCTTCTTGACGAGTTGGGTGAGCTCCACAAAGGCACCGAGCATACAGATGTTGAACACGATCGGTCTTCCGATTGCCTCCATCACCGAGCTGTACATATCGAGCCCCACCTGTTTGGCGTCTACCTTCCCACCCTGCCTCACGTAGTGATTGTCGGTTATCAGGAGCCCTCCTGGGCGAAGAAGCCCGGAGAACGTATCGTATGCCTCTTGGGTGAGGCACACGAGGATATTCGGCTGGATCACCTTGGGGAAGCGTATGTCCGTGTCCGAGATGATGACATCGGATCTGCTCGCACCACCTCTGGCCTCTGGACCGTAGGACTGTGATTGCACGGCATTGAGGCCCTCGTAGAGCACCGCTGCCTCGGCGAAGATGATTGCCGCGGTGATCACACCTTGCCCGCCGGAGCCGGAGAAGATGATCCTACGCCTTTCCATCCCTTCCTCTTTGAGATGCCTTCTGTATGACCTTGTCGTATTCCTCGCAGTACTCCGGCAGCTGTTCTTCGACGAAGATCCCCCGCTCGATTAACTCCAGGTTGTTCTTCTTGTCCTTGCTTCCGATGGGCGTTGTATGGGTTTTATAGTATTTAAGCATCTCCACCGCGCTGGCGAATTTATTTTTTCTGCCATAGTAGGTAGGGCACTGGGAGAGTACCTCCACGATCGAGAAACCCTTATGCTTGATCGCTTTTTCGATGATCTTTATCATTGAGGTCACGTGATAGGTGGTGGTCCTGGCCACAAACGTAGCACCGGCGCCCATCGCGAGTTCCACCACGTCAAAGGGCCGATCAATATTGCCATAGGGAGCGGTGGTGGCGAAGTCCCCATAGCCCGTTGAGGGCGAGTACTGTCCACCGGTCATGCCGTAGATGCTGTTGTTCATGATAATGGCGGTGATATCAATGTTTCTTCTCGCCGCGTGTATGAGATGGTTACCCCCGATAGAGAAGGCATCGCCATCCCCCATGGGAGCGAGCACCGTGAGCTCGGGCCTACTGAGCTTGACACCCGTGGCAAAGGCCAAAGCCCTTCCATGGATGGTGTGGAGCGTGTGAAAATCCAGGTACCCGCAGATGCGGGAGGAACACCCAATGCCCGAGACGATAACGATGTTTCTTTTCTTTATCTCCAAGTTTTCAATTGCGCGGATCATAGCCCCCATAATCGTTCCGTGACCGCAGCCAGGGCACCAGAGATGGGGAAAGAAGCGTTCCCGAATATAGTCCTTCACCGCCATAACGTAGTTCCCTCCTCTCCCACCGTAAGCCTTGAGCCTTGTGCCTTACGCCAATCCGTTATTATGCCCCCTTTCCCTGGATTATTCTGAGGATATTCAGGATGTCAGCAGGGGCAATAAAGCTGCCATCAATCCGGTTAGCCAGAAACACCTTCTCGGGATTATCGGAAACCCTTTTCACTTCATGAAGGATCTGGCCCATATTCATCTCAACGACAATCACACACTCAACGGCTGCACACCTCTTCTTGACTATCTCATCGGGAAACGGCCATAAGGTCTGGAGCTCCAGAAGCCCGAGTTTTTCGCCCCTCTGCCTCCTGTCTTCCACTACATGAAGTGCGGTTCTCGCTGATGCACCATAAGAGACGAGCAGGATTTCCGCCTCATCGACATGAAACTCCTTGGTCATGGAGATCTCATGGGTATGGCCCTGGATTTTATCTACCAGATGTCGCATCAGTTCATATACTACCTCGGGATTGGTGGATGGAAAACCCCACATATCATGTGCGAGCCCCGTAACATTATACCTATGGACATGGCCGAAATCAGACATGGGAAGCCGGCCATCCTCACGGGGCAGGTAGGGGTGATAGTCGGTTCCTTCGGGAACCGAAGTTTTGAGCCTTTCTACCACGTTGATTTCACCCGGTTCCGGCAGGATTAGTTTCTCCCTGGTATGGCCGACCACCTCATCCAACAGCAGGACTACGGGGCTTCTAAATGTCTCGGAAAGATTGAAGGCCTCCACCGTCATGGCAAAGACATCCTGGTTATTCGATGCGGTAAGGGCAATGATCGCGTGTTCTCCGTGGGTCCCCCACCGCGCCTGCATGATGTCTCCCTGGCTTCCGCTCGTGGGAAGGCCGGTAGAGGGGCCCCCTCTCTGCACATTCAAAACCACACACGGTGTCTCGGTCATTACCCCAAAGCCGAGCGCCTCCTGCATAAGGGAGAACCCCGGTCCACTCGTTGCAGTCATGGTCTTTTTACCGGTGAGTGATGCCCCTATAATTGCACACATAGAGGAGAGCTCGTCTTCCATCTGAATAAACTTCCCGCCTTTTCTAGGAAGACGATAGGACAGCAGTTCGGCCACTTCCGTAGATGGGGTGATGGGATATCCAGCGAAAAAATCGAGACCTGCATAAAGCGCTGCTTCAACACAGGCCTCGTTACCCTGGAGGAAAAGGACATTCTTTTTCACAGAAAAATGTCTCCTTATTTGAAACTGGAAACTGAATGAAGGCAATAACCTTCACCAGCAAGGAATAAGCAATATCGAGTATCGAGTTTCAAGTATCAAGTATCAAAAATAAGTTCGATTGCGAGATCGGGACATCGGAGCTCACACATTCCGCAACCGTTGCAGTTATCGGGGAATGCGAGTTGAGCCTTTTCATTTTCATCTAAAACCAAGGCATCCTTTGGGCAGAATTCAACGCAGATCCCGCATCCTTTACACCATTCCCCTTTGATAACGGGTTTCATTTTTTCTCTCGCAGACATGGCACTACTCATATCATAGAGAAATAACTTGTCAAGCAATTTGGCGGACGCTCAGGGTACGATAAATGAAAGGGCCTAAGCACACATGGGAGGCAGGCGGGCATCAAGGGAGGGGAAGTTTGATATGGGGTACCCTGTCATGCTTTCAACGGGTCTGCATGGTGGTTCATTTTGATGGAGGCAGAATGTAGCGGTATTTCTCTTTGTAGGAGCGGCGAAGTCGCGTTCTATAAAATTGCGCAGCAATTTTATTACTTGACAAAAGATCCGTCATTCATAAAAATGTCGACAATCGACTATTTTCATGAGGGAATGATGGTGATTCATAAGGACGCTACCCATGAGGGAGATGCGTGGAATAAAATTGAGGTTAAGAGCCTCATGGCAGTAGTGCTGGATGATCTGCGCAGGCGTATTCTCATTGGAGATTTTAAGCCGGGCCGGAAGATAAACGAGTCCGAGATCGCTGCGAGGCTGGGGGTTAGCAGGTCGCCAGTCAGGGAGGCCTTCCGGGTCCTGGAGAGAGAGGGGCTCATCATCACCTTGCCCAGAAAAGGATCGTACATAACCGACATCAGCCCTCAGGATGTGGAGGAGATCTTTGAGCTTCGAGAGCTTTTAGAATGCCATGCAATAGATACCATTCGGAAGAGGGCGATCAAATCACCTCATGACATGGATAAGCATATCGAAGAGGTCGAAAAGGACCTTCGAAAGGAGCCCGATACCTTTACCGTGATTTCCGGTTTTCACTACAACCTCGTGGAGATGTCCCAGAACTATAGACTGATAGAGTTATATAAGATCCTGGGTGTGCCGTTAATGAGGTACCAGCTCATTTATCTCAGCAAAAAAGGCCAGAGGGATATCTCTTTGGAGCATCATCAGGGCATTGTTGACATCCTTAAGGCAGGGAATTATCCAGCGGCTAAGAGGTTGCTGAAGAGGCACATACGCTACGTGGAACAGGTGGTAAAAAAGCAGATCAAGGAAATCCTCTCCACCTAGTCATTTCAATGGAAGCCCTATGGCCTATAGAGTGAAAAAAAGCGCATTGGATCCTGGTACCTACTATTTCTCCGGAAACGAGGCAGTAGCTGAGGGCGCTATCGCCGCTGGCTGTCGCTACTACGGCGGCTATCCCATTACCCCGTCCAGCGAGATTATGGAGAGAGTAGCCATCCGATTGGCCGAGGTTGGCGGTGTGTTCATGCAGATGGAGGATGAGATCGCCTCTATCTGCTCCGTCATCGGGGCGGTGTGGGCCGGGGCAAAGGCCATGACCGCCACCTCAGGCCCGGGCTTCAGCCTCATGCAGGAGGGCATCGGCTATGCCGCATTCACGGAGACACCGCTCGTTGTTGTCGACATCCAGAGAGCGGGTCCAGGTACCGGTCAGGCTACCAGGGTAGCAAGCGGAGATCTCATGCAGGCCAAGTGGGGCTCCCATGGAGACTATCAGGGTATCGCGCTGTCTCCATGGTCGGTTCAGGAGATGTATGATTTCACGGTGGAGGCCTTTAACCTTGCAGAACACTATCGAGTCCCCGTGTTTCTCATGGGCGAGGAAGCGATTGGTCATCTGAGGGAGAGGATAGAAGTACGGGAGAAGGTCAAGATTTTTGAGAGGAAAAAGCAACGAGGTGCCCCGCCTTTTGGCGTGAAACGGGAAGACGGTATTCCACCCATGCCCGCATTTGGTGAGGGGGAAAAGCTTCTGGTAACGGGATCTACCCATAATGAGTTTGGAGTCAGGAAGACCGATGACCCCCAAGCCCACGCACGGCTCGTGGCGAGGATCAACAACAAGATCCTTAACCATAGAGACAAGATCATCCAGACCGAGTCCTACTATGCGGAGGATGCCGAGGTGGTGGTCGTCTCCTATGGATTCACTGCACGGAGCTCACTTTTTGCGGTGAATCAGCTCAGAGATGCAGGCAAAAAAGTGGGGCTCCTTCGCCTTAAGACCATCTGGCCCTTTGCCGATCGTATCGTTCAAGCACTTGGTGGTGTCAAGAAGCTCTTTGTTCCCGAGATGAACAGGGGCCAGGTGGGGGGCGAGGTAATGAAATATGCCCATGGAGAGGTAATTCCTTATCACCAAACCGATGGGGAGGTCATTCATCCCCATGCGTTGATAGCAAAACTGAGGAGCCTTTTGTAATGGCACGGGATCTCGAGGAATATCTCCGGCCGGGAATTGATGCAACCCCCTTTTGCCCGGGATGCGGGCATGGGATATTGATGAATCTCATCCTTCGGGCCATTGATGAGCTCGGGATCGACATGGATGAGATGCTGTTCGTTTCAGGGATTGGATGTGCGGGGTGGATCCCGAGCCCTCACTTTAATGCAGACACCCTCCATACCC